>JAAEPE010000297.1 GCA_024222395.1 Myxococcales bacterium | reverse complement strand
CCGAGTCCACCCTTGGACGTGGCGTCTGTGGCGTAGAGTGCCGCGACCGCTTTGACGCCATAGAAGGCAAGGCGTTCGACCATCTCCATGCCGCCGACGACCCAGAAAACGTAGCTTAGGCTGGCCATGGCCGCGAACATGCCGAGCTGCTTGACGTCTTCGAGACCGCCCGCTGCGCTCACTTCAGGTTTAAGAACTTGCTTGGATCCCGACTCTTCACTCATCTGCGTCCCCCGTAGAGTTGAGGGCGCTCCATACCACACTCTCCCACATGCTTGTTGACGCAAGTTTCGCGTCGGAGACGGTAAGCTAACATACTGAAACTAGCCAAGAGTTTGGTCTTGAAATTGATGCCTACATGTCGCAGTATCCGCCGATGAGCTCTAGCCATAGGACTGCACCCGACCATGAGTTGAAAGGCTGGCCTGCTGGCGTCAAGTACATCGTCGGCAACGAGGGCGCCGAGCGCTTCAGCTATTACGGCATGAGGGCAATCCTCTACGTTTACCTCACGATACTCATCCAAGCCTCGGGCTTGTCCGAGGCAGCTGCCGACGCTAGTGCCACGGCGAGCTACCACCTCTTCGTCGCTGGCGTCTACGCCTTCCCTGTTCTGGGCGCAATTCTCGCTGACAAGTTACTCGGCAAGTACCACACGATCATTTGGCTCTCTCTCGTCTACTGCGCGGGCCACGCTGCCATGGTGATATTCGATGGCAACTTAGAAGGTACCTATTTGGGGCTAGCCTTGATTGCGGTTGGTGCCGGCGGCATCAAACCCTGCGTCTCGGCCCACGTTGGCGATCAATTCGGCAAGTCGAATTGGCATCTCATTAACAAGGTGTTCCAGGTCTTCTACTTCATCATCAACTTCGGCTCGTTCTTCTCTACCTTGCTTGTGCCATGGCTCTACAACCAGGGGCAGGGCGGCGAGATCACGATCGCAGGACTCGGCCTCGGTATTGAGCACAGCGGCATGGTTGCCTTTGGTCTTCCAGGCGTTCTGATGTTCATCGCTACCTTCGTCTTCTGGATGGGGCGACGTGATTTCGTTCACGTGCCGGCCAATCCTGGAGGCAAGCTGGGTTTCCTCGATACCGTCGTAGGCTTCCTGCTTTTCGTGCCGCTCTTCATGCTGCTCTTTGCTCAGGACTCCGGGCTCATTACGTCCACCCTGTGGAAGGTCGTGCCCTCCGTTGCCGCCGTAGTGCTTGGTTTTGCAGTCTTTG
Source organism: Myxococcales bacterium (assembly GCA_024222395.1). GTDB lineage: Bacteria > Myxococcota_A > Polyangia > Haliangiales > Haliangiaceae > NORP324. The sequence goes on along the minus strand of JAAEPE010000297.1, from coordinate 7,529 downwards.
GCTATCGCCAGCGAATCCAAGAGGACGATGGATTCTTGGCTATCCTGGTCTATGCGGTTCGAGCATTCCTCAAAGGCAAGACGCATGAAGTTGGAACATCGGGGAGCGACAAAGCTGACCTCGACGCCCCCACTTCCAAGCACTGGCTCTTCGGTCCGGCCGCGAGCAAGTATGGTTCTCAAGCTGCCGAAGGCCCATTGGCCGTCTTCCGAATTGTCTCGGTATTCTTCTTGGTCAGCGTCTTCTGGATGCTCTTCGATCAGCACGGCTCGACCTGGGTTGAACAGGCTTCGCAGATGGACCGCAGCTTGGACCTCGGATTCTGGACCTGGGAGCCCCTTGCTTCACAAGTCTCGGCGGTGAACCCGATCATGGTGATGATTCTCATTCCCGTCATGACCTTCGGCGTCTTCCCCTTCTTTGAGAACAAACTCGGCATCAAGTTGTCACCGCTTCGCAAGATGAGCGCAGGCATGATGATGGCGTGTACCGCGTTCGTCGCTGTCGCCCTCGTCCAGGCCAAAATCGAGACCGTTGGCGAAGGCCAGGTTTCCGTGGGCTGGCAGATGATTCCGTACGCTTTGATGACCATGAGTGAGGTTCTTGTTTCCATCACCGGCCTCGAGTTCGCCTACACCCAGGCCCCACAGCGTATGAAGTCCATTGTCATGAGCTTCTGGCTGCTCTGCATTTCGTTCGGAAACTGGCTGGTCGTGAAACTCTCGCACTACTTCGAAGGTTGGGCGCTATCCAAGGCGTTTTGGATTTTTGCCGCCATGATGTTTGCGGCGGGCGTGCTCTTCTCCATCCGAGCGAAGTTCTACACCTACAAAGAGTACCCGCAGGAATAGCGCCGGTGATCGGGCCTTTGGCCCTTGCCTGGCGTCGACATCGGCACCAGTTTGCTAGACGCAGTAGTATTGCGGCCAGTCATGCGAATCTCGATGTCAGACGATAAGAACCCCTCACGGAAACGCGAGGGGGGGACGCTTCTTCAGGAGCGTCCAAAGACAAAGAAGCCTCCCCTCTACAAGGTGCTTCTTCACAACGACGACTACACCACACGCGAGTTCGTCGTTCTGATTTTGCGCGACATCTTCCGCAAGCGCGATAACGACGCCGTGCAAATCATGATGCACGTGCACACCAATGGCGTGGGCGTGGCTGGCGTGTATACCTATGAAGTCGCCGAGGCCAAGGTCGATAAGACCATGAACCTTGCGCGCAAATTTGAATTCCCGTTGCAGCTCACCATCGAGGCAGAATAATCGTGCTTAGCCCAGACTTAGAAAAGACATTGCAACGTGCCGTCGATGACGTGCGTGTTCGCCAACACGAGTACTTGCAGCTCGAGCATCTCCTGCTCGCCATCCTCGACGATGCGACGGCGCTGCCCTTGCTCAAGCATTGCGGCGCAGATGTAGGCCAGCTGCGAGGCGAGCTCGAAGAGTTTCTAACCGAAGTCGAGGTCTTGCCGGAGGATGAGGCAGTGATGCCGGAGCAGACTCTCGCGTTTCAGCGAGTATTGCAGCGCGCCCTCATGCACGCCCAGGGGGCGGAGCGCGAGCATGTCACCACCGGTAATATTCTTATCGCGCTCTTCCAGGAGAAGGACTCGCATGCCGTCTACCTGCTGGAGAAGCAGGGCGTCACACGCTTCGATGTCGTGAACTTCGTGAGCCATGGCATCTCTAAAATCGATCCAACCGCCGGATCTCCAAGCTCTCGAGGTGTTGGAGCAGGGGCGGATGAAGAGCCGCAGGCCCAGGCCGATCCTCTCGAGACGTTTTGCGTCAACTTGAACGAGCGGGCGGAGGCTGGTCGTATTGATCCGCTTGTGGGCCGAGGCGATGAACTCGAGCGCACGATTCAAGTGCTTTGCCGCCGTCGCAAGAACAACCCCCTACTCATTGGTGAGCCCGGCGTTGGCAAGACGGCCATCGCCGAGGGGCTGGCGCTGCGTATCTTCAATGAAGATGTGCCAGAGGCAATCAAGGATTGCACCATCTACTCGCTGGACATGACGGCGGTGCTCGCCGGCACTCGCTATCGCGGCGACTTTGAGGAGCGCATCAAGGCTGTGCTCAAAGTGCTCATCGACGAGCCAGATTCCATTCTCTTCATCGATGAGATTCACAATATTGTCGGAGCTGGCGCCACCAACGGCGGCACGATGGATGCTGCCAACATTCTCAAGCCACCATTGGCCAATGGAGAGCTGCGCTGCATAGGCTCAACGACTTACAAAGACTACAAGAGCGCGTTCGACAAGGACCGGGCACTGGCAAGGCGCTTTCAGCGCATCGACATCACCGAGCCTTCCGTGTCTGAGACCTTCGAGATTCTCAAAGGTCTTCGCTCGCGATACGAAGAGCATCACGGCGTCAACTACACCGATGCCGCCCTCGAGTCCGCAGCTGAGCTCGCGGCTCGTCACATCAACGAGTCGCACTTGCCCGATAAGGCTATAGACGTTGTGGATGAAGCCGGCGCGCGCTTCCGCCTCATGGACGAAGACGAGCGTCCCTCGGCTATTCGCCCCGTAGATATCGAAGCTGTGGTCGCAAAGATGGCGCGAATTCCGGCGCGCACCGTGTCCAGCAGCGATAGGGAAAAACTCTCCAATATCGAGTCGGATCTTAAGCGACTCATCTATGGCCAAGACGAAGCCATCGAGACCATTGCAAAGGCAATCAAGCTTAGCCGTGCAGGTCTTGGCAAGGCCGATCAACCCACCGGCAGCTTCCTCTTCGCCGGCCCCACGGGTGTAGGAAAGACAGAGCTCGCCAAGCAGCTCGCAAAGACCATGGGCGTTGAGTTCTTGCGATTCGACATGTCCGAGTACATGGAGAAGCACACGGTCTCCAGGCTCATCGGTGCCCCTCCGGGCTACGTCGGCTTCGACCAAGGCGGCCAACTTACCGACCAGGTCAACAAACATCCGTACTCGGTCATCGTGCTCGATGAGATCGAAAAGGCCCATCCCGACCTATTCAACATCTTGTTGCAAGTCATGGATCACGCCACCCTCACGGATAACAACGGCAACAAGGCCGACTTCCGCAACGTGGTGCTCATCATGACCACCAACGCGGGTAGCCGTGAGATGGAACAGACGGCCATTGGCTTTGGCGGCGGGGAATCTGACGACACCGGCAGCAAGGGCAAGAAGGCTATGGAAAAGGTCTTCACTCCTGAGTTTCGGAATCGTCTCGACGCGACGATCTTCTTTGGCAAGTTGCCCTTCGAAGTCATCATTCGTGTCGTCGACAAGTTCTTGCTCGAAGTCGAAGGACAGCTCGCTGATAAGCACGTGGAACTCGAAGTCACCGATGCTGCAAAGGCATGGTTTGCCAAAGAGGGCTACGACGAGAAGTTTGGTGCAAGGCCCATGTCCAGGCTCATTCAGAACGAACTCAAAGTCGCACTCGCCGACGAGCTTCTCTTCGGGACACTGCAGCACGGCGGCACGGCCCTAGTGGATCTCAAGGATGAGAAGATCACAGTCGAGGTGACGAAGAGCTTGCCTGCGCCGGCGGACGAGGACGAGCAGTAGGGCGTCGTCGTCGACGTGACTTTCACTCGGCGTCGGCTGTAGGATCCGCTCGTGCCCATCGACGGCGAGATCTTGCTCTGGTTGCTCTGTGGTGGAGGACTCTTGATGGCTGCTCTACTACAGTCTGAGGACGGGGCAAGACGATTGTTTCGCCGGACACGCAGCACGGCCATCAGGTCGTTTGAGGACGGCAAGACAGGAAAGATTGTGGGGAGACTCTCCTATCTCGGTGAGCCTCTGCGCTCACCACTCACCGGGCGGCCATGCGCCTTCTACGAGATTATTGTCGAGGAGTACAAGAATCACCTAGGACTCACCTCGGGGGGATGGCAAAGAGTCATTCGCGACGCTCAGGGCCAGGATTTCCTGATCGATGATGGCACTGGGCGCGCAATCGTGGATCCGACTGACCCGGAGGTGGTGATTACGATCGATGCTCAGACGTCCTCGGGCATGACTGATGATCCGACGGTGCGCGAGATGGACTTTCTCAAGTCCCATGGATTTGTGGGCAAGGGCTGGGTCTTCAACAAGACACTTCGCTACCGAGAAGGCATTCTTGAATCCGGAGAGTCTGTGGCTGTCATGGGCCGCGGAACTCTGGAACCTGATCCTGATGGTGCGAATGGCGTAACCGGCTACCGAGACGGGCCACCGATGCGGGTGCGCTTGCGAAGTTCTTCCAAACGCCCTCTGCTCATCAGTGATGACACCACGATGTTGCGCTAGCGCTCAATAATCTCGCGGGCGCGGCGTCTGAGTGGTTTTCCACTTGCTCCGATAGGCATGTCTTCGAGAGGTAGGAAGTGGACCTCTTTGGGAATCTTGTATGGAGCCAGCGTTTCGCGGCACTTCTCTCGGAGGAGCTTTTCTGTGATGGCCGAGGAGGAGGCGATGAGGCCGACCACACGCTGCCCCCAGTCGTCGTCATCAAGTCCAACCACGACTGCGGCGTCCACACCGTCAATAGCGAGCAGAGCCGCTTCGACTTCGGCGGGATAGACATTTACCCCACCGGTGATGATGGTGTCGTTCTTGCGGTCCACTAGGTGAAGCGCGCCTGCTTCCGTGATGAAGCCGAGATCGCCGACCGAAACATAGCCCTCCGCGTCTTCGATACTCTTGCCCGGCCAATAGCCACTCATGAGAGTTGGCGAGCGAACGAACATCTCACCAACGACTCCGCTGGGGCACAGCTCTCCGCGTTCGCCCCGAACCTGCACTTCGACGCCGGGCGCAAGAGTACCCACTCCGCCCTCGGAAGTTGAACCGGGGCGAGCAATAGAGATGGTGCCTGTCTCGGTGGATCCGTAGAACTGCCAGAGTCTTTTTGGCCCGAGCCAATCCATCACAGATACGCGCAACTCGTCGCTAAGTGGAGCACCGGCAACCAGCGCTGCGCGTGTGCTCGCTGGCGGCGCCCATGGGGAAGGAGCACCAGAGGCGAAGTTGTCGAGAAGACGCCTGTATTGGGTTGGAACTAAGAAGAAGAAGGACCCTTGGTATTTCTGCCAGGCCGCGCGAAACGTTGCTGGCCCAAACCGCGGAAAGATGATGGATCGGGTACCCATGGCATGTGCTGCACGGACAAACATGCCTGGGGCCGAGTGGGCGAGTGGGCAGGCGATGAGCTGGACATCCTTGGATGTGAGTCCGTACGTGGACGCAAGCTCGCGTGCTCGTGCCGCCTCTTGTGCCGCTGTGCGAAAGCAGCCCTTGGGTTGGCCGGTTGTGCCTGAGGTGTAGATGAGTGTGGCGCCGATATCTTCATCGCCTATGGCTGAGGCACTCTTGCCGGGCATTCTCGCGCCTTCGAAGATCAGGACTTCGCCAGACGCCAAGGGCTCTTCATCCATGACGACTAGCTTGGGGCGTTGCCCGTCCAGTGCCGCTATCGCAGCTTCGGCACAGGCGGCGTGATTCCGCTCGCAGAGAAGGTTCGGAGCCTGGCTATCCCGCAGTATGTGAGCGATTTCGCCCGGACGCAGGAGTGGGTTGACCGGGACCAGAGGAGCTTTGCGAACGTTGGCAAGGTGGCGGCCGACTAGGGCTGCGGGGCCGTTTCCTGCGAGAAGAGCCAAAGGGGTGCCGCTGGTCTGGCGAAGGCGCGCCCCCAACTCATGGGCGCGCTCTGCGAGTTCTTCTGGTCCTAGCGTCTTGCGCATGGGGACGGGATTAGATGCCACTTAGCCCGAGGGGCTTGCCGCCGCGCTCCTTGTAGGCCTTCATCTGATCATCGCCAATAGAGCCAACAGAGAAATACCGCGCCTGTGGATGGAAGAAGTAGAGCCCACTCACGGATGCGGTCGGCAGCATGGCCATACTCTCCGTGAGCGAAATCCCCGTCTCGCTGGTTGCCCCTAGCAGGTCAAATAGCTGCTGTTTCGGAGCATGGTCCGGGCACGCCGGATATCCAAAGGCCGGCCTTATGCTGCGGTAGTTCTCCTTGATGAGGTCAGCCTTGCTCTCGTCTCCACTAATGGAGAGTTCGCTGCGGACTTGCTCGTGGGCAAGCTCGGCAAATGCCTCGGCCAGTCGATCGGCGATAGCCTTGGCCATGATGGCTGAGTAGTCATCGTGAGTTGCTTCCATTTCACCGGTGATGTCGTCGAGACCTAGGCCTGCAGTGACGGCGAATGCGCCAATATGGTCGGGCAGGGCACCCGCGGGAGCTACGAAATCGGCGAGACTGAAGCAGGTCTTGAGTTCGCCCTGCTGTCGGAGCATCGGCATGCGCATGCGAGAGCTTGTGCGGCTCTCATCTTCAAAGATGACAAGGTCTTCTCCCTCGCTCGCTGCGGGAAAGTAGCCGTAGACGCCCTTGGCCTGGAGCCTGTCGCCGGAAATCAAGGTCTCGAGCATGGCCTGGCCTTCTGCCAGAAGCTCCTTGGCTTTATCGCCATAGCGCTCGTCCTCCAAGATGCTTGGGTAGCTTCCCCTAAGCTCCCATGCGTGGAAGAACGGCGTCCAGTCGATGTACTCGGCGATCTTTGAAAGGCTTGGCGCCAAACTCTTGGATCCAGTAAACGGCGGCTCCGCAAGGTCGCTCGCTTGCCAATCGATGACCGGCTTGCGTGCGATCGCCTCGCGTATCGCCAAGAGCGGGCGTTTCCTCTGCTTGGCGTTGTACTGGGCGAGCATGTGCTCCTGCTTAGCCCGGGTCTCGGCTACGTAATCCTCGCGCCCAGTACCGAGCAGCTTGGCGACAACACCGACCGCAAGAGAGGCATCGGCGACATGGTGGATGGAGCCGCCGTACTCAGGCACAACCTTAACCGCCGTGTGCTTGGCACTGGTCGTCGCGCCACCAATGAGAAGAGGAATAGTCATGTCGCGTCGCTCCATCTCCTTGGCAACGGCGACCATGTGATCTAGGGACGGTGTTATGAGCCCCGATACGCCGATGACGTCTGCCTTGTGCTCTATCGCCGCGTTGAGGATGTCCTTGGTCTGCACCATGACGCCGAGATCGATGATCTCGTAGCCATTGCAGCTGAGCACGACGCCAACGATGTTCTTGCCAATATCGTGCACGTCGCCCTTCACGGTGGCCATGATGATGTTGCCCTTGCCAGCACTTGCCTCGTCTTGGTCCTCCATGAGGGGCTCGAGGATGGCGACTGCCTTCTTCATGACACGGGCGCTCTTGACCACCTGCGGCAAGAACATCTTGCCCTCTCCGAAGAGCTTGCCGACATGGTTCATGCCGTCCATGAGCGGGCCTTCGATGATGCCAAGTGGCGTGAACTCCTTTAGGGCTTCTTCTACATCGGCATCTACGAAGTCGCCAATGCCCTTGAGAAGAGCGTGAGCCAGGCGTTCGGCGACAGTGGTCTCTCGCCACTCATCACGCTTCTCCTCGGCTTTTTCCTCCTGCTGGTAGGTTGTGGCGAACTCAATCAGACGCTCCGTGGCATCGGGGCGTCTATTCTCCAAGACATCTTCCACTCGCTCGCGTAGCTCTGCGGGGATT
>JAAEPE010000296.1 GCA_024222395.1 Myxococcales bacterium | reverse complement strand
GCCTGGCTCGTCAGGTCGCGATGAGGCGGGACGAGCCAGGCTATCAAGTAATCACTGACCCTGAGCTGCGATCTAGCAGTGTAGCTCTCTCAACGAGGACGTTACAGGTCGGTTTCACCCACAGATTCTCCCGAGGAGCCCTAAGCTCATGCAGCCCTTTCTTAAGCGTCGCACGATTCCAGCCCAGTTCCTGCTCGGCGCGATAGGGTACCCCTTCGAAGAACTCGTTGACCGTACGCGCCATAAACAGCCGTTTCACGTAGCCTTTGAGGCCTCCAGCAGTCTCTTGAAGAAGGTTCTTTCGTTCGTCGTGTTTGGACATGCCTACTCAAGATCACGAGCAGATCACCGTGGGCAACCTTTCTGACCTGTTTGTTTCAGGGAAATCCCTAAGTAGACGACCGCTCTCCCCTCGCATTCCGCAGACGACGCTCGCTGGCCGATCTAGTAGCGTCTAGGACGCGCCCAACACCGAGGCCATCGATGAGTGTGCGATAGCGCGCGGTCCTTCTCCCACGCAGATCTGGGGCGCCGATTAGATCGGAAAGTGCAGCATCGAGTTGTGCCTCCGGGCAGTCGCAGAGTCGAACGCCTCCAAAGACCATGCCCTCGTCTCGGAGACGATGGACAACGGGCACCTGGTTGTCGGCCACGGCGAACGCTGCTGTTGGAATACCGAGGTAGGAGAGTTCCCAAAGCGTTCCGCCGGCAGCACTAACCGCCGAGTCGGCCCAGGCAAGGCATTGCGCCATATTGGGGGGATTGCAGACGGTCTCGACAAGGTGTCCCCCTTGCACCAACGCACCGATCAGAGGCTGAATTTCTCGCGCGCGATGAAAGCCACTCCCAAGAACAACGCGCGCATCTAGAGGTGCTTGCTTGGTGAGCGCCGAGAGAATCCGAGCGGTCCCATCACCGGGGTCACTGCCTCCAAAGGTAATGACGAGTTTCTTGCCGGCGCTCTGTTCGCCGACGCTTGCTCGACCTTGGCGCAGGAATTCCGAGCGCAAGAACGTGAAGTCGGTGCCGAGCAAGAGCTCGGTTGAGCCAGCGCAACGATACTTGAGCTTCTCTGCGCCCATGTCGCCGTTAACAATGATGTCTACCAGGAGCTCACGGTCGGCCAAATCATCCATCACGACTGTTGGATGAAGACGGTTGAGAGCCTCTAGGTAGGAGCTCGTAAAATCATATCCATCCACAACGATCGCCATGGCCTCGTGCTGCCTCGCGAGTTCGGATGTCTCTAGCAGGTCAGCCTCGCTATCGATTGTCTCGCTCAGGACCTCATAGGCGAAGCCTCGACTGCGCAGAGCTGCACCTAGGAATTCGGGCTGCCCTCCCAGGAGAAAGAGAGAGTCGGCTCCGCGCTCTCGCATACCTTCCGCCAGGGCAAGAAGTCGCATGACGTGTCCCGCCCCAATGGCAACCGAGGCGTTGGCTCGTAGAATTAGCCCATGGCTCACTTGCCTGGTCTCTCGAAAAGCCACCACTGCACACTTCGCACCATCTCGCTACTCCATTCCATGTCGCTACCTCCAGTTGTTGCGAAGTCTGTACCAGCCCATTCCGGTATCTTTTCAACTTCTTGGAAACGTCACCACCTGAAGTTCCTGTCAATATTGACACCTCAAGAGCCAGACAATACTGCCCAGGAAACCATTGGGTGTAGATCTGACTGTGACAGCGGCTTCGTAGTCATTCCATGGGCCTATCAGCACTTCCGCCAGGGACATCTAGTGAGTGATGCGAAGAAGAGACCTACGGCTCGCTTCTCGACCATGAAGGCGGCTCCGATTGGCGCACCTACGTCGATGCCGAGTTGCGACCAGCTTGTGGGCTCGAGAAGTCGCGCCGTATTCCCAGAACCTAGCGCAATATTGTATCTGGAGAACGCTTCACCGTATTCGCGGAGAATCGCCACCGCGTCGGTGGCTTCGGCGATGTGCAGGGCGCTCTTCGCAACCACGGCAGCCATCGTATTGTCCGGCAGCATTCCGAAAGCAGAGGAGGCCAGGTGAGCGGGCGTTTGACCTCGGTACTCCGAGGGCAAATCTGCCGTTGCCGGCACATGCGAGCTCTGCACATGCCAGAGGTATCATTTTGCCGAGCCAGCCGCTAGCTGCGGGATCGGGAGAAGAAGTCGTCGAAGCGGCTGTCGATTTGCGCCTTCGTATCTCGCCCCATGTTCAGTACGTCATCCGAGAGGCCGACACCTTCGAGTATATCCATCGCGTCGTCGAAGCCATTATCCACAGCACCTCGAATGGTTGACTCAAACTTATTCATTGCCTCGTTCTCGGAAAGAGAAGTGTTCTGTTCTCGGAAGACTCCGTAGAGGCTAATGCTGTAGTCGACGATGCGTTGCGAAACTGCGTCCGGAGAATAGTCGAGGCCCTGGTGCTCACTTAGATCAACGCCCTGAGCTTCCAGTGTCTTGGCGAGCCTCGCGTGAAGCATCTCCTCGATCTTGCCTTGGCTGAGCACAGTACCTTTGGCTTCCTCACTTAGCTCGACAATGTCAGGCCCTATCGGTTTCTGACGAACCTCGCCATCTTTGGGCGCCTTCAACAGGGCTTCTACTGGCGTTTGCTCGATGGGGCGATGCAGTGGGTCCAGAATGCTCTCACTCCCATTCACGGATGTGACTGGCTTGATATTGGTGGAGTCCACCATGCGTACGTAGTCTTGTGTGGCTCCTGTGATCTTCATCGTTCCTCTCCTGATCCTTCACTAATGTCTAACGGATCGAAACGATTGATCTTTAGGCCTGGGTCATTTCAGACTGCGATGGTCGGATCGCGATACCCTGTGATTGTGGAGTGATCTGGATTGGTTGCGGGCAGGAGCTGACTTTCACTTAATGACCAAAGCCAGTGAGATAGCTGCCTACATGGTGAGTTCGGAAATACCACCAGACAACCATGCTCAGGTTGAGCCAGGGTATTTCTAGACCCAAGGCGATTCTCACCCGTTGGATAGAGCACCATGCAGATTTCCACACTCCGCTCCGTCCTCGCCCTCCTTCTCGCCCCAGCCATTGCAGCTGGCAGCGTCGCTGCCTCGACCGCCGCTCAGGCAGCTCCTAGAAGCCATAGCACCGTTGTAAATTCGGTGGCCGGCATGGTCAGCGATGCCAGTGCGCGTCGCCTGGCGAGCAAAGAAGGCATGCAGATTCTCAATGTCATGTGGGAGGACACCGGCCGATATTTGGGCAGCAGTGTTGGGCCCAATATTAGCGACGTAACGATTGAAGTTGAGATCGAAGACAAGAATTCACAGAAGAGGACTCGCCTCATGCCGGTTGTTCGATATCCGAACTTTACCGACAAGACCGGTGATATCGACATCGACAAATTCTTCGTAAGAGTCGGCAACGAGTCGGAGGGCAAAGCAGCTAAGAGTATTTCTCTTCGCGAGCTATTAGGCGATCCTCTGAGCTTCATGAGTCTTCCAAAGAACGGGAGCATTAAGGGCAATAGTCTCTTGGCCGAGCGAGACGAGAAGGTTCTCGTTTCTGCGCAGTCGGCCTTCTTGCCTATTCGAGAGGGTGGCAAGACGCGCTTCTGGCCGGTCATCTTTAACTACCAGAGCTACGCAGAGAATCCTGCTGTCCTCACAATTCTCGTTACGCGGCAGGGAACGAGCATGACCATTGTCGACAATAGTCGCGACACGGTTGGTGGTGGAGGCAGTTGGGGGCAGCGGCTCTACTTCAACAAGGACGGGCAGCGAGCTCCCTTGACTGCCGAGCGGCTCAAAGATGTCAAAAGTAGCGGAGTGACGATGAATGGCGAGAGTGCTGACTCGCTGGGGAGGGATGCGAATCTTCTCATGATGATCCAGGTTCCTTTGAAGCAAAAGCGCCCGGCGCGCAGTAGCGGAGTACTCGGGCTTCTGGGCAGCTCGGGTACAGGGGCCGGTTACGGCGGGTTCGCCGAGGCGAGTCCCAGCGCGACTGCGGACGAAGCAGAGGGAAAGCGTTCCGATATCGACGTTGCTGTCTTGGGGCACGGTCCGACCATGGGGCCATTTGCCGAACTCGATGACCTCACGATTGAGCGGGATGAGCGCTTCCCAGTGCGCGTTACCGTGCAGTTCTATCAGGCTACCTCCAACGGTGTTGTATCGCCTGAGGATATGGCGCGTATGGCCAAGCAGATTCAGAAGGTCTACTCACAGGCCGACTACGTCGGCTCGCTGGTGATTCCCGAAGGTGAGCCAAGGCCAACGATGTGGGATGGAGCGACCACGGCCCCAAGTCTGGATTGGCGCGACTTTGCCGGGCTTCGAGAGCGCTACCAGAAGTACGGTTGGGCTGGTGTGGTCTATCGTAGCGACATGATGAGTGGCGTCTACGCTCGCGTACCGCACCCGGGTGCGGTGTTAGTGGCTGAGGGGTATAGCCACTTTCTTGGTGCGATTTTCCCGTAGTGGGCAGGCGACACGTTTGCCCTGTCATAGTCGTGTCACAGCCCAGAATGTGCGTTGCCGGCATCTGTGATGCGTGCACTAAGCTCGCTCCAACGCTCATGTTGTTTCGCCGCCAGGAAGACCGAAAGGTTGTCGCGATTGCTCTATCGGTGACGATGCTCGATTTCATCGTCTACTTTGCTCTCGACAATGTCGGCATGTTCGTCGGCTATTGGCTCTTGGGGATAATTCCCAAGGGGCTCATTGCACCCTGGAATCATCATCACCAGCACTGCATGACATTCCGGTCGGCGGTGCTCAACCGTCTGCTCGAACTGTCATATTCCCTCCATACTGGCATGACAAGCAATCTTTGGGTTCTGCACCACAATCTCGGGCATCACGTGAACTACCTGGAACAGAGCAAAGATGAGAGCCGGTGGCGACGCAATAGTGGCAAGACTATGGGGGTGGTTGAATATTCGCTAAGTGTTACTCTTACGGACAACTATCGAGCATTTCTAGTGGGCAAACGATATCCCAAGCATCAGCGCGTCTTTGTAGCGTTTGCTGCTCTTACATGGGCGTTCGTTGCAGCACTCGGTATCTACAAGCCCTGGGCTGGCCTCTTCATCTTCGCTTTGCCCATGGTGTGCACCATCATGTACACCTCCTGGGTTACCTACGATCATCACGCCGGGCTCGATCCCGACGATCCGATGAAGGCGAGCTTCAACATCATGAACCGATGGTTCAATCGACTCACAGGCAATTTGGGCTACCACACGGCGCATCACTACAAGCCGGGGCTGCACTGGTCGAAGCTCCCCGAGCTGCACGAGACGATCAAAGACCGCATTCCCGCCGAGCTGTTCGTGAAGTCGACATTCGACGCCTTCTTGCCCGACGACAAGAGTGTCGAAGTGCCGATCAACATCATGCCGGAGCCGCTGGACAACATCGAAGCCGACGATGCTATCCAGCTAGACCAAGCGTCATAGGAGCAATCTATCCGCGGAGCGCGCTCTTGGCGGCCTGCAACGTTTGACCGATGCTAGCTTGAGGCCCAACTGCGAGCTTGAGCGTGGGCCCAATGGTGATTTCGATGGGGCCATCCGGCTTCTGGAGTATCTCTCCGTCGACCGTATAGATGGGCTCGTCCGTCTCGATGAGTAGCCTTGAGGATGGGCGGTTGACGTAGCGTGCATCGGTATCGAGCGGCTCAGAGATGCGACCCTTGCTCCATTTCTTGAGCATGCCTGAGACATTGATGGGCAAGAGGCCTCGCATGATGAATGGCAGGTGCATGGCAAACTCGCGAGCTGTGACCGCGTATGCTGCAGTGTGAAAGCTGTCTCGGGTGCGATCTGAGGTGAAGGGCTCGACACCTGGATTGATTTGCCCAGTTACGTTCGCAAAGACAGTTGAGAATTTCCCGTAGGGCAGGACTTCATCGTCCAGGGAGACTCTCGCTTCCATCTGCTCGAACATCGGCTGATACGACTTCGCCCCGAAAAAGGCGCCAGCGACGCATTGGGCACCGAGCCTGAGAGCAGCCGGCTTGCCCTTCTTGCCGCGCTCGTAGGCGTCGAGAATGCGCACGATGGGGCCAATTCCGAATGTGAATCCGTGATGCAGCCTGTCGCCGACGCGCACTTCCATGAGCGGAACTTCTTTGAGAAGAAGGTCGCCCGAGCGAAAGCTATTGACGACATGGCGAAAGTTGTTGCCTGGCGATGAGCCGAAACCGAGCCACCGAGAAGTGACGTTCATCGTGCCGCCGCCGAGAAGCGCGAGCACCGTGTCCTCGTTCATGTTGCCGTGGGCAAACATGTGATCGAGAACCCGCTGAATGGTGCCATCGCCTCCGTACATGCAGATGAGCCGGGCGTCCTCGCCTAGGCCCTGCACCGCGGGGGCAATGTCCTCGACTGAGTCGGTCACGATGCGACGCGCGTGTTGGGCCTCCTCCGAATCAAAGATCCGAGCAAGCTCTTTCCATCGGCCGCCTGCTCGTGGATTGCAGAGCAGCACGATTTCGGACTCGCGCTTGACCTGGCGCTTCCATCGGCGGTCATTGGAGGGGCGCGATTTGGGAGAACTCATGCCCACATCATACAATAGTCACAGTGACTTGAACGTGTAGCGCCAGGCAGGATGACGCTCTCTTGTAGTACAATGACGCGTGCACGATGGGGCACGTACCAAAGAGTGAGAAGATAATGAGACAGCGTCGGGCCAGGTAGGGATGAGCGAGAAACAACTCATACAAGAGATCATCCGTCTGCTGCTCTACGTCGCATGGGCGGATGACGAAATTGCACCCGAGGAGTACGACTATCTGCTGCGTTTGGCACGCGACACTGGATTCAGTGACCTCGAAGTGAACTCAGTGGATAAGGCGATGCGCGATCGCAGCAGTCTTCGCCGGCCAGACATCGAAATGTTGAAGCCTCACCGCAGCGAAGTGCTTTCACACGTGCGCAAACTCATTCGCGCTGACGACCACATTGCGCTCGCCGAGGCCGATATCTTGCACAAGATTGCAGCTGAGCTCGCGTAGCAAAGCTGCGTTGCGCTCTTCGGGAGGCGGTGCCTGGTGCGATGCTATGGCACCAGATCG
>JAAEPE010000295.1 GCA_024222395.1 Myxococcales bacterium | reverse complement strand
GCTTCAATTTGAGCAAATTGATCGATGTGGAGGCCAGATTCAAACAGGATATGGAACGATTGGAAGGCTTGGGTACCAAGGCGCAAATCAGAAACACAGGTTTATTCTACCTAGCCTCCATAAAGTTATCGCATCTTTACTCCTCCTCGACCAGCAGAGCCCGGTCGCACTATTCTACCTAGCCTCCACGGGTCGCCCTACGGCTTGTAGGGTATTGTCTTGAGCCTCGTAGAGATAGAGGTTCGCGCCTTCGCCATGCCCCACCAGTACTTCGAAGGCCTCTCCGACGCCGGTCAGCCATGCATCGTCGTCCAGATCAGTTCTGTAGGCGGCGCTCACAAGCGTCGCGAGATCGATGTTTCGTATGGTGCTGCCGAAGGGCATCGCAGCAGGATAGCAAGAAGAAGATTGCGCAGTCGTTCTGGGTGCTGTTTCCCTGGGCGCTAGCTGATATTCTGAACTCTTCCCAGGACGAGAGCCATGAGCGACGACCCATTTGCCCCACCAGACCCGTATGGCGACGGAAGCCACGTCGATCTGGAGCTTGATGTAGATACTGCCCCTTCGCCTGCTGAAAGGCGCGCAGCAGTGCCCGAAGGAAGTGAAGTCTCAGCTGAGGCGTCAACATCTTGCGAGCCAATAACACCAAGGCAGCCAAAGATGCCCGCGAAAGAGCCTGCACCGAACAATTCCCCAGGCTGTTTTCGATGCCGCAATCGCGACGAGCCACTAGTCTGTTGCCCAGGCTGCGGCACCACCGCGGCCGAGTTTGCAGCGGCAGGCCCCCCCGAGGTTTATCACGGCATTCAAGCCGAAGCAGCCCTTGAGCGGAGGCTCCTGATCTGGGCACCTCCGGTGGTCTTTGCCTTAGGATTTCTTCTGATGTTCATTGGCGGCGACGGTTTCGTTCGCGTCGTATTCGGCATGTGGCTTCACGAGCTTGGCCACGCGGTCTCAGCATGGCTCACGGGGCACTTTGCCGTTCCAGGGCCGTGGAAAACCCAGATCGACGCCGAACAATCCATCAAGGTAACGCTGGCCATTTTTGCAGGCTTGGGGTTTCTCGCATTCCGCGCGTGGCAAGCAGAGAGGACCATCACCCTCTATGTGCTCGGTAGCATCGCCCTCCTCACGCTAATCTGTACCTTCGGTGTATCGGAACGCAACGCGCAGACTGCAATCACCTTCTTTGGTGATGCCGGCATGATGATCATGGGAGGCGCACTGGTTCTCACGTTTTGGGCAAAGCCGGGTACCCATATACACACGAGTTGGCTGCGATGGGGCTACCTTGTGATTGGGGCTCTTGCCTACCTCGATGGCGTGTTCACTTGGTGGCCCGCTCGCAAAGACCCGTCCGTCATCCCCTACGGGGAAATCGAGGGAGTGGGGCTCAGTGATGCAACAAAGCTCATTGACGTGGCGGGTTGGTCACAGCAACAACTCATTGACCGCTACGCGGCTGTCATCATGGCAGTCGCCGTCATACTCGTCGCACGCTGGGCCTACGGTCTCTGGCGCATCCGTCACGAGATGCCTGCGAGCGCGAGGTTGGGCTAGAAGGCACGAAGAGCGGTGCCGCCTTAGTCGATAGCAATTCTGGTGCTGTAATGGTCGTCAAGCGGAACGGGCGCTAGTCAATAATGCGCAAATGATTGCCGAGCTCGTCGGTATCGTCGTGCGAACCTGGCATCTTCTCGGCAAGGAGCGCGCCTGCCTGCTCTATGGCATTGCACAGGCCCTCGCTCGGACGCCCTTCCGAGAGGCCGGCAATGACCGTGTCGCGCAGCGTGTCCCAGGTCTCTTGCTCGATAGCCTCTGTAATCGCTTGATCACCGACAACGGAAACTGTGCGTTCGAGAAGCGAGACGTAGATCAAGACTCCGGTTGCCGCGCGGGTTCCGCGCACTCCAAGGTCTTGGAATCCGATCCTGGCTCGGTCGTGCACGTTAGATCTCATTTCCGCGCGACTTGAGAAGAACAGACCAAGCGCAGGGAAGGCCGTTGCTCCGGCAGCACCTAGCGAGAAGCCAACGGCGAAGATGCCGAGAATCGGCAAGAGTCCGAGTTTTAGGGAGAGCCCCCAAGACTCGGCGTGAGCGCCCTGAAACGCTAGCCAGCAGCCCGCCACGCACAGGAGAGCCACGGCGACGCCGACTAGGTCCTCACCGCGGTCATAGCGCGTCCCTACGCGCAGAAGCACTTGGTTTCGCCGGGGCCCATCCCTAGAGACAGCGCGTTCCAGGAAGCCTGGACATATTTGGAACGTTCTGGGACAAAGTTAGTCGTCTACCACTGGACCTGGCTTCGGTCGGTCCTCGAATAGAGCTGCGAGACCATCCAGGTTGCGCTGGAGTGTGACGAAGACGGGGTCATAGGAGCGCACCTGCTTGATCATCCATCTAGTAGATCAGATGGACAGTATCGAATCGAACCTGAGTGAGGTGGAGGACCTGTGTAGCAACCTGGGCCGACTGCAAACTTGTCAGAATGAGGTTTCCCCTCACCTTAGGAGGCGAAAGGAGGCTTGTGACGCTGCTGAGTCCGCTGGCTACGAAGTTGACTCGGACACAAGCAAGAGTGACTTGATTGATAACGTCGACAGCATCGAGTCCTACCTCTACTAGGCTGGTTGCTAATGCGTCATATATGGCGCACTAAGTCCGACAATGGCCAGTATTGCGGCCATTGTGACGCCTTCTAGCAAATCCTGGCAACCCACACGTTGTGCTGTGGTTGAGTTGTTTGCGATTTGTCGAGCAGGTTAAAGTAACTAAGGCGTCGGTGCCCCTCAAGTAGCTGGATGCGCCCAAGGTCGTAATCAAGGTCTTCGTTGTCCAGAACGATAATCGGAGTTGGCCAAGAGCCCTGGGTTCTCATGGCTTCGAAGAGCCAGTCCTCTCGTCCGGGTTTTGAGTAGAATTCCTCCTGGCCAAGCGGATCGTTACAGAACCGAACCTGTTTTACTTGGTCAGTCGACCACATCTCAGGTTCAAAACACATTTTCCTAAGAGGTAGATGCTCGTAGCTAGACGCGCCCCAGTGTCGGTAGATCTCGCCGCGGTCTCCCCCAAGAATGTGAAACGAGCAGCCGCGCTAAATAGGGAGGGCGTTGGCCTCAACGGCAAAGAACGCTTCGAGCCTGCCATAGAGAAATTCGCAGAAGCGCTCGCGGTGCATCCAGGCAATCTCTTGGCCCGCTACAACCTCTCCTGCGCCTACAACCGCTCAGGGAAGAGTGCCCTGGGTATCGCTGTGCTGCAGCAATTCAGGAAGGCGGCGACCAGCGGGACCTGCTCGATGTGTAGTGGACGCTTGCTTCGCGCTCGAAACGATTCGGATTGGGCCAGTGAAAAGGCCAATCCGGTATTCATGCAAGTCACTCAGCTCAGCGCCGAGCAAGCTGGAACACTGGTGCTCCAGGGTTTCAATCACAGGAACATGAAGGCCTTGGCTCCAATGCTCTCAGACGAGCACCCCGTAACCTTCTCAAAGACTTCACTAAGCTGCAGAGCCGACGGCCAGGATTGTCTCAGTGGTGCCAAAACCAACCAACGCGGCACCCGAGCAGTACGAGACTGGACCAAGGCTTTCGGGCAACTCCCCACCGCAAAGATCGGTGGCTTGCGATGGCAACAAGCAAGCAGCTTTGTATGCGAGGCGCCAAGCGACGATGGGAGTGAGAGTTGCTGTCAGGTCGACAGCGGCAAGCCCACGACCTTGGGAGTCCACCTCTCGCTCTTGAGTTTCTGTTTCGATAGCTCAGTATCTAGGCTCTCGACAATCACGATTCACTCGACGGCGCTTCTGAAGCGTTGGAAGGCCAGTCCCGCGGAAGAGGCATGCGAGGACAAGGATGATGGCAGTCAAAAAGGATGCGTTGCCTATCAGAATTGCCTACAAGATCTAGCAACTCTCAAGCACGAGACTGCTTGCCCCGAAGTCAATGGCCAGTCACCCAACGAAGAATGCGACTTCATGGAAGGTCAGCTCGGAGAAGAGTATTTCGCAGGGCAGTGTTTCGACGACTGACACTCGGTCATTCCCGCCCCCGGCATCATGCGCCTAGCGCCTTGCGCGTCAGGTCCGGGCCGCCAGCACGTCGCGAGCCCGCGCTCCGTAAGAATCATCTGAGTAGGAGTTTGCGAGTTGATGCAGAGTCTTCAGTGCTAGGTCCTCACGACCGCCCTTCTTCTGAAACTCCACGACCCGCCATAGGATCGGGGGAATGACTCGACTACCGGCGTGCTGGGCGATCAGCTGCGAAGCAACCTTGACGTAGAGAACCGCTGAATCGCTGCGATCTGCGGCCTCCGCAATCTTGGCAAACGCCAAATCCGTGAATGGCGGTGCATCGCTATGCTCAGCCACCAATCGATACAGCTCTAGAATCCGCTGATGATCATCCTGCTGATGGAGGTCGAGAACCACGCGCGACGCGTTCTGACGGAGGGCTGTCGAATCCTGCTCGTCGATCGCTGCGACGCATCGCTGATAGCGCTCCTCGATACATTCCATTGGGTCTGGCGCAGGCAAGTCGAGAACCGCTTCCTCGTCTTCGTCCGAGCTCGACATCAAGCTGGCACCGAAGATGGCAATGCCCACGCCAAACAAGAAGCCTCCAATGTGCGCAGTATGCGCAACTCCAGTGATGACGCCCTCAGTCTGCAAATATGCCCAAAGGAGTTGATCTGCGAACCAAAGAGGAAGCGCAACCGACGCGCTGATCATGAAGGTGCCGGTAAAGCGGAACATGAACCAGTACCAGAGCCTAATTTGGGCCTTGTGAAAATGAACAAGGAAGCCGCCCAAACACGCAGATACCGCACCGGAAGCCCCCACCAAGATCGTCGGCCCGCCGTCGTAAAAAGTCTTGAAGCACATCGTAGCGGCGAAGGCCCCGGCCCCATAGAAGACAAGGTACCTCCAGCGCCCCCAGCGATCTTCTAGCAGCGAGCCTGCGAGCCACAAGAAAACCATGTTGCCGATAAGATGCAGCCAGCCTGCGTGCACAAACGCGGAGAGGATGGCATTGATACTCATGCCCTTATCAGTGTGATAGCCCCACCGATATGCTGGAATCTTCTCGAGCAACTCCATGGCCTGCTGCTCGACCTCCGCAAACTCCTCTTCCGACTCCGCAAACTGCGCTTCGTACGCTAGGCTGCGGAGCTCAGCTTCGGGAAATTCAGCGAACTCAGAGTAGATCTGTACGAGTGTGCAAGCCGTAATTATCGCAATCGTGACCCATGGCCAACCACTAACCGTCCTATCATGACCAATGGGAAAAAACATCCACCCAAAGTGTAGCAGCCTTTGCATCCGGACTGGTTGGAGGGGGCTATTGCGGGTTCGAGTTCTTCTTATCTTTGTCGGCCCCATCTTTGATGGAGGCAATGAGTTCGAACGCGAGTTGTCCTTCTGCCACGGTCTCGGGCTTGGAGCGGTAGGGCCTTTTCTTCGAGCCAACGCACCTGAGCCTTGAGTCACGCAACCTCGCCTCGCAGTAGCTCCAGTAGCTCACTCGTGTGATCGATGAGCTGCGCATCTGCATCATCACTGCGCTTGGCGAGCTTGTTCTTTAGCGTCGCAAGCTCATTTAGCGCAGAGTCAAGATGCTTTGTGGAGGAGAAAGACACGCCACTGTTCTCTACTCCTAATGGAGTGGCCCTTTGGGTGCGTTTTAGGTCCTATTCTGAATTATTGCCGAAGACAGCAGGTCAGCGAGGTCCCGCTTCGAAAGCGTTACGTGCGGTGCCCCTTCAGCCTCCTCCACTTCAATGCGAAGACGTCCTTTGCACAAACGCTTTGCAAGCAAACAGTAGTCGCCGTGATCGTAGAACAAGATCTTAGCCATG
>JAAEPE010000294.1 GCA_024222395.1 Myxococcales bacterium | reverse complement strand
TGGTGATACGCGAACATGGAAGTCTCCCTGCGAAGTATTTCTTAACCCCGACAAAGAGACCATGGAGCGACTACGAAATTAACCTAGAAGAGGCGCCAACTATATTGACATCTATCGGTAGCTGTAGCCGTTCGCCTGCTTAATGAGTGCAGCGCGAATAACTTGCTCGCCACTGAGCCCATTTGCTTCCCTCTTTGGATTGATTCCCCCCGCTATCAGGTCGACAAGCACCAAGCTCGACGCTTGTGGATGTGCGTCAAGGACCGCACTCATCTCACATAGCTCTTACGTCCAGCGCGCTTCATCGAGGCTAGCGAGCTTGCTCGATTTTCCGAGGCGAGGTTTGATGTCCAAGGCCCACTCGTGAAAACTGGACAGCAGCGGGATGGACCGCTCCTGCCGCAAAGCATGCCGCTCTTCGGGCGCGAGCATTTCCTTTTTGGCGATAGCTTCGATCTTGTAGATATCGAGGGCTACGTTCCAATAGCCGTAGAGAGTATTGAGCGGAATGTCGAAGCCGAGGCGCAGAAGCTGATCTTGCTGAGAGGCTAGACAATGGGCCTCGCAGACCAGTTCCGAAGTCTGATCGAGACCAGAGGTGTTAACCAGTCTGCACTCGCTCGGAGGTTCGGGATGACTCGAGCGCGGGTCAATCAGATCCTCCGGCTCCACAAACTCCACCCGGCCATCCAGGACTATGTGCGCAGTCTGAGCGGTGTCGGCCCCCGCTACCTCACCGAGCGCAGGCTGCGCTCCATTGGCTGCCTCTCCGCCAACGAGCAGCTCGCCCGGCTCGAGCAGTTGTATCCAGATTTCGCCAAGGCGAGGTCGGACATCAAATCGATGGCAGGCTGAGCCACGGAACGAGAACAAGGAGGGAGACACAATGCATTTACTTTTTCACATTTAATGACATAATGTCTCCGTCGTGGCAGAGCGATTTCAATCCGCCGTAGAGCTATTCCGAAGGAATCACGGAATACTACGCATGTCCGAGGCGATCGACGCTGGAATCAGCCGCAAGACCCTCTACGCCATGCTCGAGGCAGAGGTGGTGGAGCGCCTAAGCCGGGGGCTCTATCGCCTGACCTCCCTGCCCAGCCTGGAAACCCCCGACCTGGTCTCCGCCGCCGCCCGCGTCCGGGGCGGCGTGATCTGCCTTCTCTCAGCCCTCGCCTACCACGAGCTCACCACCCAGATCCCCCACGCTGTCGATGTCGCCATCGAACAGGGCAGCAGGCCACCGCGGGTCGAGTATCCACCGATCAACATCTACTACTTCTCTGGTGCAGCCTTCACTGAGGGCGTCGAAACCAAGAAGATGGGCGGCGTGGACGTCCACATCTACAGCGCCGAGAAATCCATCGCCGATCTATTCAAGTACAGAAACAAGCTCGGCCTCGATACGGCACTGGAGGCTCTTCGAACCTGGCAGAAGAAGCGCAGCTCTAAGCCCGACACGCTCCTAGGCTTCGCTCGCATTTGCCGGGTTGAGAAGATCGTTCGCCCCTATCTCGAGGCCCTTACATGAGCCCCAATGTCGCTGCGTCTGTTCGTGCCCGCCTGCAGAACCGAGCGAAAAAAGAAGGGCGTCCCTTCCAGGAGCTGCTCCAGTACTACGGCCTCGAACGATTTCTGTTTCGGCTGGCCCACTCGCCCCATCGCGACAAATTCATCCTCAAGGGTGCTCTAATGCTGCGAGTGTGGGAAGCGAGCAGCACTCGCCCCACGCGAGACATCGACTTCCTCGGCTTCACCGACAATGACATCGAAGCCTCCAATCCATCATCGTGGAGATTTGCGGCACCGACGGCGATGATGATGGCGTCGTCTTCGATCCCAAGACCGTTGTCGGCGAGCGCATCAAGGAGGACGCCGACTACGAAGGCGTCCGCATCAAGTTCGCCGGATTCCTCGAG
>JAAEPE010000293.1 GCA_024222395.1 Myxococcales bacterium | reverse complement strand
GGCGTCAGCGTGCTGTCGTTAAAGCCTTGCAAACACATCGCTGCAAGTCCGCGCACACTCGTACTCTCGTCGGTGAGAGCCTAGCCTCATGTCGGGCCACTCTCAATCCTTTGGGTGTAACTCTGACTATGACACTCTCAGCCTTGCAGGCTCCTACGAGGAGCCGAATCCTGGTGTGCAACGGTGAGATTGGCCCAACTTCTAGCGGCATTGCCTCGACGTGCTTCGTTCTGCGCACCAGTGCCTTCTAGGCCCATGGGATGACTACGAAGCCGCTGTCACAGTCAGTTCTACACCCAAACCTAACCACCCTCCGCCACTTCGCTTTGAACATGGTGAAGCAAGACAAGACGCGAAAGCTCGGAGTTGCGATCTGCAGACAACGCGCTGGATGGGACAAAAACCATCTAATTCAGCTGCTTACAGGAGCTACGGGATAGAACTCGATTGCCCTGACCTACGAGCCTGGGCTCATATCCGCTTCACCGTTTGCTCGCTATCGAGCTACTGCGCGACAAAATTGAAAAGGGGAACGCGATCTCGCGTTCCCCCCAAGAACCCTGTCTATGTCTAACGCTATTCGCCGACCACCATGACACCTGGACTGAGCACGAAGTCGATCTCCTGGAGTTCTCCACCAACCAGCATGGAACCCGTTCCCTTCATCTCGAGCTGACCTGCGGGTGATGCAACGAGAAAGCTCTGCTCACTACGAGCGCCAATCTCTGGAAGCTCCGCCTGCTCCACGTGACTGGCGAAGCGATTTGCTGTGCCGGCCCCCAGCTCGATGACATAGTCGTTCAGGCTACCTTCGAAGCCCTCGGTTTGATTCTCGATGGTCGCTTGCCAGACTTCAAATGGAGCGCGAAGAGTCTGTCGAGTTGCTGCGCGAGGAAGCTCTTTCGCGGAAGAAACTACCATTGAGGCTTGTAGTGGACTGCCTTGGAGTGACTCGAGACCGATGATGCCAGCCTGTACGGGCGCTTCCATTCTGATTTGCATAGGGAAGGCCGCTGGAGAAACCGTCGCGATGAGCGTGGGCTCGGGACCTACTACCACGCGGTCGGTCTTGCCATTCACCGTATCGAGAATGATGACGGCCTCATCAAGATTGAATCCACGATTCTCATTCGCTCGGCAGAAGAGCTGCTCACTGCCGATGCTATTGGAATCGAACCAGCAAGCGGCAAGTGCGCTGCCTTGATTCACCAGCTGCGGGAAGTCCGCCGATTCAGCCCGGAGCATCTCTCCGCTGCGCACTGCGTAGTCGCCGGGACCTGTGAAACTAACTTGGTCAGAGTCGCCGCTTTCGAATACAAGCTTTGCATCGACAGCGGACACTCCGGGATTGACGGGCAAGTAGAATTGCTCGCTACGCCCGAAGAGCAGAGGTCGGCTCTTGTAGGTAACGTTGTGCACTTCACCACGGCCCAGCTGGACTGGGTAACCGAAACTGAGACCGGAGAAGTCGGTGTCGCGACCGAGGAGGTTCACCTCCCAAAGCTCGAAGGGAATGTTCGCGCTCGCTGGGCTTTCGACAGCGATTTGCTCTGAGTTGTTCACCCGCAGCGTAGTTCGCACGTGCTCGAGGCCCTGGAGAGAGGCGACTCGTCGGTCAGTGGTATCGAATCGAATGTCCATCGAGATCTCGATGGGGTAGGCATCCGGATCGATGGAAGCCATGCGCAGTACTTTGCTCGCTTCAGCAGTTTCGATGTTTGCTGAGAATTGTTCGCCAGCGGCAGAAAATCCGTGAATGGTCGCACCGTCGAGAGTTGCTGGGTAGTTGGTTGGAGGCTCGTACCTACACTCAAGTGCATCGAGACGCAGGTCTGCTCCGACACTGCCGGCCGGTGTTACCCAGCAGTCGACGATGGCGTTGCCAGAAATCGGCGGAACCGGTTCGCACTGGTCTGCGCAGAAGTCGTCGCCGAGATACCCGTCGTTGTCGCTAGCGCAGCCAATTGCCGCTGCGCTGGAACAACCGAGAAGAAGGGAAAGAAGGGTTTTTCTGATGTTCGTAGTCGCCATGGGGGATTCCTTACTGTTGGCTTCATGCCCCTAGGTGTGGGGAGGGTGTCATACATGTAAGTAGCTGATTTTACTACCAAATAGAGAGTAGCACGCGATTTCCTCTGAAAACAAGGCGTGCTGGCTTACCTTCTAAAAGAAACGATTAGCGAGGCCTGCGAGGAGCGATCGCGCCCTGGAAAGCGACACTGTGATAGGCCTCCAGGCATGAGCAATATGCCAAGTCCAGAAAAGCTCGAAGCAGAGATTCTCCGCCTCAAGAAGGAGAAGAACGTCGTCATCCTTGCGCACTACTACCAAGAGTCAGAGATCCAAGACTTGGCGGACTTCGTCGGCGATAGCTTGCAGCTCTCAGTCGAGGCAAAGAACACCAATGCGGATGTGATCTGTTTTTGTGGCGTGCACTTCATGGCTGAGACCGCAAAGATTCTGAACCCGAGCAAGAAGGTTGTCGTGCCGGACCTGGAAGCAGGCTGCTCACTCGCCGATGGATGCCCCGCTCCAGAGTTTGAAACATGGCTTAAGAACTATCCCGATCACACAGTCGTTACGTACATCAATGCGAGCGCGGAAGTGAAGGCACTGTCGGACATCACATGCACGTCGTCCAACGCTGCCAAGATCATCAAGGTCTTGGGGCCCGACGAGAAGATCGTCTTTGCGCCCGACAAGCACCTTGGGCGCTACGTTGGAAAGGAGAGCGGGCGTGAGGACATCGTGCTCTGGCAAGGCAGCTGCATCGTCCATGAGACATTCTCTGAGAAGAAGCTCTTGGCTCTCAAAGTTCGTAACCCCGAGGCAAAGATCATCGCCCACCCGGAGTGCGAAGAGTCCATTCTGCGGCATGCTGAGTGCATCGCATCAACATCCGGTCTCTTCCGATTCGTCGTAGAGGACGAAGCCAAGGCTTTCATTGTGGCGACCGAAGCCGGCATCTTGCACAAGATGTCCCAAGCCGCTCCTGACAAAGAGCTCATTGCAGCCCCCCCCGAAGATGAGACGTGCGCATGCAACATGTGCCCGTATATGCGGCTAAATACGATGGAGAAGCTCTACCTCTGCCTCCGCGACCTAGGTCCTGAGGTCGACGTGCCCGAGGCAACCCGCCTACGTGCCCTAAAGCCTATCGAGCGCATGCTCGAGATGAGCATCTAGGACAGCTCATGTATCGCCCCTGGCTCTTCGCACTCTCAATCCTGATTGCCTGCAGCAGTTCCGCTAGCAGCCCATCTGAACCGGAGCCCGTCGTTGCCCCGGAATCCACCGAGGACGCAGAGCGTGTATTGGCGGAGCTCCACGAGCCCGGCGCGGCAATCAAGAGCGGGCCCATCGTGATAACTTCCACCCAGCTCATTGTCTCTCTCAGTGACGGCTGGTCGGGAACCGATGCCACCCTCTACCGCTTTACGCGAGAGGCCGGAGAGATCCTGTGGCAAGCAGAGGGCGAGCCGATTGCCAGTACTCTTGGCCGAACGGGGCTGGGCTGGGGACGGGGCTTGCACGGGGCCGTTGCGGAGCGTGGTGAGCCGACCAAGCGTGAGGGGGATGGCCGCAGCCCGGCAGGCGTCTTTCCTATTGGTAGAGCCTACGGCTATGCGGCAGCGCCTGGTGGTACGTCCCTGCCCTATAACAAGGTAGGAAAGAGCTGGCGCTGTGTGAACGATGCGGCATCCATCCACTACAACCGAATCCTCGACGCGCACGGGCTCGAGAAGGACTGGCAGGAAGCGGAGCGCATGCGCCGCTGGGACGACCTCTACGAGCTTGTCATTGAGGTCGACCACAATCACATCGTGCCATCCGAAATTGCGCCCACTGCAAACGATGGCTCGTGCATCTTTCTTCACGTGTGGCGACGCCCAGGCGCACCCACAATCGGCTGCACGGCGATGCCGTTGACCGCTATGCGGAGCCTGCTCACTTGGCTCTCGCCCGAAGCTGAGCCCGTTCTCGTAGCCCTGCCCGCCGCGCGCTACGAATCACTGCGCGCAGCTTGGCAGTTGCCAAAGATCTAGGAGCCTTAGTACTGGTCCCCAGAAATCGGTGACCAGTGAAGAAGTTGCCCAGACAGATCTGATTTGATCGACTTGACGGATGCAAACCAGCATTGAGATCCTCAGCACTTAGCTCTGAGACGCTCAGCTTCTTTTTGTCATCCATCCGCAACAGATCGCACGAAAACCACCCTCATAGGATCAAATCCCTACAATTGAGCGCGCCCCCCTGTCACACAACGGAGCAAGTTAGTCGAAACCTCCAAGCCGTAGTGAAGCGCAATACGTTCCGCTGCTTCGGCGTATGGCTCGTTGACTGAAAAGTCGATCAAGCGCTTTTCCAAAGCCTCGCTTACCTCGCCTTTCTCTCGTAACTTCAACTTCCGCTCCAGGGGATAGAAGCCCTTCTCGCAGCTACCGCAGTAATGGTAGTGGCGCCGAAATTTGTGGCCCTCCCCAGAGCGTGTCGATCGTCCTGGCGCGATTCGTTACTCGAATCTTCGCCATCGTTTTGCACACGGGGCATGGTGCTTCCCCTGAGGTTTACTCGGCCTCCAGCCCCCTCAAGCAGTTGTAATAACAGCGATTCTCGGTATTCCGACCCTGTTTCTGGAAGTTCTCTTCGACTACGGCAGGGCGAACCCCTACCGTTTGTTGCCGCTTGGCCAGCTCGACAATGAGCGCCTCTGTGCTCAAACTCGACAGGTCTTTCTCTGATTCCATGCCAGCATCAGATCATCAAAGCCGCCGGTCTGCTTCGCAAACGCTGTAGAAGCCCGGGATTACGAGGCGATCAGTGCCAGGTTTGGAGGAGCACTTCGAGCCTGCATGCTGGCAGTGCGCTGGCGTGAAATCCAGTCGACTAGGTCTGGCTCGTTCATCCGGACGATGCCGCCAACCTTGAAGACTGGTAGTGGATCTTGCTCACGACGTGCCATGTAGCGACACCAACGCTCAGAGCGTGAGAGTTTGTGGGCAATGCCCTTCCAGGTTTCGAAATAGTCGTTCATAGATTCTCCTCGGTTCTCAAGTGGACCAGTACAACGTTCACTTGCCTGTGCACCGACCGTGCCGACATGCAACTAGGGGGAATCCCGTCGCAAGGTGGCAAATACTGGAACTGGGGTGTCAGGCTTTTGCCAGGGGGTGCGGTGAGAGTTAAACATCTGTTAGGTATGCGACCTCTAGAGTGCGGTAGATGCGGCGAGAAGTTTGGGCCCGAGATTGGGAGCTTGATTTCGTTTCGCCGCACGGAGACCGACGAGGAGTGGCACAAGCGAGGCGAGAGTGAGGGCTTGGTCGGCCCCCCTTACCAGGAGTGGTTCTGTCAGGCACATGCCGCGCGTGCGACTGAGCTCTTCCATATGAGCCTGGCTGAGGCGATCGCTTCGTGGAATGCAGCCGGCCGCTTCGTGGAATGCAGCCGGCCGCAACTGAGGCCCGATCAGCAAAAGAGCGACTCGGCCTGGCCTCCCCCATCAGACCTAGCTAAGCTAATTGTCTATGCACGCGAAATTGTTCCGCGGCCTCGTGATCTCCTTCGTCTTCGCCGCAACCAGTCTGCTGGTTGCGAGTAGTGCAGATGCTCAGTCCGGCAAGGCCAAGGCCTACGTGGGCGAGCTATTCCCACTCTCAAAAGTAGTGCGCGGACAAAAGGGATACGGCCTCACCACCATGAAAGGCACCACCCCCGAGCGCTTCGAGTTCGAGGTCATTGGTGTCAACCGCAACTTCCTCCCCAAGATGGACATCATCCTGGTCAAATCAGACGACCCCAAGGTTCAGATTACGGGGTTTTGGCAAGGCATGTCGGGAAGCCCTCTCTACATCGAGGGCAAGCTCACGTGCGCCTTCTCCTACGGTTTTCGATTCAACAAACTCGCCATTGGCGGCTGTACGCCGCTGCACTACATGCAAGCCGAGGGGTTTCAAGAGCGTCGCGGAGCGGACAACGTGAAATCGCGAAGCGGGGGGGCGCTCCGTAAGACTGCGAAGAGCCAGCACGGCAAGCGCGATCTAGCTCCTCGCAACGCGTCGAGTCTAGCGACATGGCTCGACATCGCACCCGCAGGCGATGTGGGCAAGGCCTTCGCTCGCAACAACAAGCGCAAGCCCTGGCTTCTCAGTGAAACTCTGCCGAGGCGCGCGAGCCGCGTTGACGCTGGGCAGGGTATGCAAGCCTCAGCTGTGCCAATGGCACTCTCCGGATTCTCCGCTCCCGCATTTGCGGAGGCTAAGCGAGTCATGTCGGGCTTCCCCGTCGAACCAATGCAGGCAGGTGGCACCGGCAACTCCAACGCCGGTCCGACTGAGTTCCAGATGGGTGGCGCGATTGCCGTGCAACTGGTTCGCGGCGATATGTCTGCTGCCGCGACAGGAACGGTTTCGTATGTCGATGGCGATGGCGTGCTCGCCTTTGGCCATCCCATGTTTCAGGCGGGCGAGGTCTATGCGCCGGTTGCTGCAGCAGAGATTCACACTGTGATTCCCTCCGCGCAAAACGCCTTCATCGTCTCGTCTCCCCTTCGTGAACTCGGCGCCCTTACACAGGATCGACAGAGCACAATCGCCGCCGATACCAGTCTCAAAGTCGACATGATTCCGATGCACATCCGCATAAAGTCGGACTCGGGCAAGAGCATAGGAAATTTCAACGTAGAGATACTCAACAGCCGCTTCTTCACCGCGACGTTTGCGAGCATGGCAGCTTCGAACGCAGCTTCTCTCTACCTCGCAGATCGGGATCACATCTCACTTCGAATGACGAGCAAAGTCGAGATGGTGGGCCACAAAGCGCTGGTCTTCGTCGATCACCTGCACTCCGCCCGAGGCGCGGCTGGCATTATCGGAGGCTCGCGTGGTCTGCGAGTCATTAGCCCTCTCATGAATAACCCCTTTGGGGACGTCGAGATTTCATCGATCGATTTGGAAATTGAAGTCGCCTTCGACACGAACACTGCCGACATCACTGGTCTCACACTGCCCAAGAGCGAACTAATTCCTGGACAAATCAACTACGTGAACGTTCGCATCGAGCCATACCAAGGAAAGGAGTTCTACATGCGCCTCGCTTTTGACGTACCGGCTGGGCTCGCGGGTTCCGTTGCAAAGCTCGAGGTCGCAGCAGGCGACATTGCGAGCATGTTTGTTGCCCCGCCGAAGACCACAGCCGACCTCGTCGCCGCCTTTCGCTCGCTACTACCAGGCACGGTATTCGCTGTGACGCTGTATTCCGCTCAAGAAGCGGCAGCAATCGACGGGAAACTCATTCTCGACCTGCCCAGTAGCGCGCTCAATCGCATGCGCACCGCCAGCTCGACTGAATCCCTCACGACTCGCCGAGTGCAATCACGCCAAGTGCATCCGGCAAAGCGCGTAGTCGATGGCCAAGCCAGCATCCTCGTGAAAGTCGGCAAGCGCCCGTAGATAACGCGAACTACCAAGTCCACAAATTCCAAACCAAGCTACATCGTCTTCCAAGGTCGTATCTCTTGCCCCAAGGCCCGTCGTGAAAAAAGTACTATCAGCCGTCCTACTCGGCTCTCTCTTCTGCATAGCTGGCCACCAGGCCTCCGCCTCAATCACCTCCACGTGGAATGTCGATTCGTACAAGAGCTTCGACAAAGGCGAGGCTGAGAATGCCTTTGTGACCTCCCTAGGCGAGGTCCGCCCGGGCTGGGAAACCTCTCAAGTCGAACTCGAGTTCGGAACAGCCTGGTCTTCCGTTCAAGCCGCTGACGGCACGGTCTTTATCGGCTCTGATGACGACGCCACCATCTACCGAGTCAACGGCAAGAAGGTAAGCAAGGTTGCGAGCATCCCCAATACCGTCGCCATTGTATCGATGGTCCAAGGCAAGGGCGACACACTATTCGCAGGCACCATGCCCGATGGTCAAGTCTGGAAGGTGGATACGAAGAGCGGAAAGGCGAAGAAGCTCACTACTCTTGAGAATGCAGAGACGGTCTGGTCACTCACGCTAGCCGGCGACTCAATCTACGCGGGCACAGGGCCAGAGGGCTTGCTCTACGAGATCAATCGAGGTAGCGGCAAGACAACGCTTGCCTTCGACAGCGAAGACAAGCGAATTATGAGCCTGCTGCACACTGGTGACGACGCCATCTGGCTCGGCACTTCGGATCAAGCCCTGCTCTTCCGCCACGACCGCAAAACAAAAAGGACTCGCGCAGTCGCGGATTTCTCTGGCAACGAGGTTAGTGCGCTGGCCGAGTGGAAGGGCACGGTCATCGCCGCGGCCAACGATCTCGCCCCCGGCAAGGCGGCAGGCATGAGCAGCAAAGAGGCCGTTGAGAAGGCTGCCAAGAAGAAACCCAGTGGAGAGGTCGCGAAGATGCCCGCAAAGGGCAGCAAGCCCGGAGCGGATTCCGCAGAAAGCACGGCGAAGAAGCCAGCAGCCAAGAGCGTCCGCAAAGGCAAAGGAGCCCTATACCGAGTGCGCGGCGACGGACAACTCACCCAATTGCACGCTCTCAGCGCATCTTACTTCACAGCGCTGACAGTGAATAGCAAGGGACAGATTTTCGCAGGGGCAGCCGACAAGGGTCGCATCTATCTGGTCGAGGGGGACGATAGTGTCTCGACGGCGATCGACATAGATCAGCGCTACATCGCCGGCATTCACATCGACTCCAAAGATGCACTGAGCTTCACCACTGGTGATGCCACCGCTCTCTACCGCAGCGATGACTCTGCTGCGAATGCCAAGTACACATCCGAGGTATTCGACGCCAAGACCCCGGCCAAGTTCGGAGGCATCGTTTGGCACGGCAAAGGTGATTTGCGCTTTGAGACCCGCAGCGGCAACACCGAAGAGCCGGGCGTCGGCTGGAGTGCATGGCAAGCTCCAGGTCAGCGCGTCAAGACCATCGGTGACATCGCACGAGCAAAAGTGGCGAGCCCGACGGGACGCTACATCCAGTACCGAGTGACATTTGGCAACCAAGACTCCCTGCTGAGCAAGACGTCTCTCTTCTATCTACCGAGCAATCGTGCCACGCGCATCACCAGCGTCAAAGTTGGCAAAGGGAAGGCTAAGAGCGTCGTGGGTACGCAGGCCCCTGAGCCGCGCAGCCCAATCATCGAACTCGCATGGGAAGTGGACAATGCCGACAGCGACAAAACCGCGTACGAGCTCGACGTTCGTCGCGAAGGCGAGGCGCGTTGGCGATCGATTCAGACAGGTCTCGAGCCACTGAGCAAGACTGAATACAAATGGAACACGGAAACGTACCCTGATGGCTACTACCGTCTTCGCATCTCTTCTAGCGACCGCTTGGCCAATACCGGCCGGCGCACCCTAGAGAGCAGCAAGACCACGCCAATATTCGTCGTCGATAACGAACGCCCAAACATCGCTGGTGTCTCGGTTCGCTACCCCGCCGCTAGTGCACGTGCGACGGACGCCCTGAGCACAATCACCGAGGTTGCCTACTCTATCGATGATGGCACCTGGCACATGGCTGGCACCAGAGATGGAATATTTGATGACCAGAGTGAACTCCTTGATTTTGACCTGCCAAAGGGATTGGCCACCGGTGCTCATACGCTGGCGATTCGCGCGATGGATAGTGCTGGCAACGTCGGCTCTACTACGACAAGCTTCCGAACAAGATAATCGGCCGACGTCTCACGTCTCAGCCGTCACAACAATCGCCTGAATCCACGAGTGGCTTCAGGCGATTCTTCGTTTTCGGGCGGGACGCACCCCATGAGTCCTACTCCAGAGTGAACTCGACACCAGCCCCAATCGACAATCCGAGATTGGCCCTCACACCAAGTCCGCGGCCCAGGATTGCCGGGCCACCACGAAGGTTCGCTTCCGCAACTACCAAGACGCGATTCGCGACGTCTACGCGAATACCTCCGCCGGCAGAGAGTGGCAAAGCAACGCCTCTGAGCTCATCGCCCGAGAAGGAGAGCAGCCGAAGCCCCAGGCCTGCGCGAGCGTAGGGACGAAACTGCTGTTGCCCTGCGAAGTAGCGACGAAGCCCAACTGTGGCCTCGGCAGAAAAGCCATCGAGAAGACTGTGTGGACAATTCAGATCACTCTGCCTGTCGCGGAAACACTTCGCGTCTCCACTGCCCAATACGAAATTTGCGCCGACCTCAAACCAATCGTGGTCGCTCATGCGATAGAGGTAACGGCCGTCGACTGCTAGACCGCCCGGACTCACACCTCCGCCGATGGCCGCACCGACGAGCACACCAATTTCCTGGCTATCCACAGGATCCGGTTCTGGCGTGACGATGGACTCTTGTGAAGCCACCGCCCCCCCCAGCGCATCTTGGGCTTGGGCCAATTGCGGCACGAGTGCCAGACCCGCGATTAGTGCTACGAGCCGAAGCATACTTCCACCTCGAGAGCCCCGTCTTCGCGGGCATCTTTGTCTTTGCAATCCCAGCCCGAACCGAGAAATTCGCAGTCCGCAGCATCGCCACAGCTATACATACAGACGCCACCTTCTTCATCGATGCAGCGCGCAGCTAGAGGGCAATCTCGATCACTCTCGCAACTCGTGGTGCACATTCCGTCGGGATAGTCATCACCGCGCAGGCAGCGTTCATCGCAGTCATCCCGACTCTCGCACTGTGCCCCAAGACTCCTAGACACGTCCGACGACGAGCAACTCAGGCCGAAGGCCAGCAAAACGGCACATAGGCCAAATCTAAGCATGTGCTCAGACTAAACAATATTCTCCGTGCTGGCCAAAGAAGACCACCCTTTGTACAGTAGCGTTCATGTCTGGCACCTGTGGCGTCAAAGCGGTTCGAGCAGTCTTTGCCTGTGTTCTACTCGGGGGCATCGCCCTGGGCTGTGGCAAGGACGAAGGCGCTCAGAACGAAGCCCCTACGTCTCCGTTACCAACGACCGAGACAAGCGTGGTGCAAGAGCCACAAAGCCCCCCAGAGCCAATCGATCGGAGTTTCGTGCCGAGCGAGGCCCTGCAGCAACTCGAGGGCATGGCTCTGCAAAGCAATCCACCGTGCAGCGATACCATCGACACTCTCACACCAGCCCTCGAGAGCATTGCCTCTAATCGCGCCAGACTCGATCAAGCGACGACTGCAGCCGACGTTGTGCAATTGCTCACGACTCTTTCGGCGGAACTCGACTCACGCCTCCCATCAATCGAAGCGCGCAGCGAGACCGACGAGCTTCGCCGCATCAGTGCAGAACTGACGGCCTCCATCGGCGACCTCGCGGAAAGTCTCAAGCTCGCAAGTGATGCCATCACCGCGCAGGATCGACAGGCATCGGGCCAGGTCTTGCGCCGTATTCAGAACGGCGTCGCCAATGCCCGCTCCAGCATTGAAAGGCTCATCGACCAATGCGCTTCCTAGCCGCCGCCACAGCCTCGATCCTCCTCGCGAGTTGCGAACCTGCCCCCGAGACGACTAGCCAGTACTTTGCATGGCAGGAGTCCGTTTCGGACATGCAAAGCGCCCTCTTGGGAGCATGTTCTTTTGATGGCACGCTCTATGCAGTAGGTGGCCCCTACGAGAGCGCTGCTCTCTACCGCTGGACAACACGTCGCTGGCTCCGTGAAGGGACGATGCTCGAGGGCGAGCGGCTTTGGGCGTGTTGGGCGGGCCCACAAAACCGGCTGCTAGCAGTAGGGCAGAATGGCACCATTTTTCGCCGCAATGCAGAGGGGTGGCACCAAGATGAAGTCCCCCCAGAGATGGAAGATGCAGACCTCTACGGGGTATGGGGCATGCCTGACGGAACCGCAGTAGCGGTCGGCGGCGGCCTGAGCTCACCGAGCGAGACATCCGTGATTCTGCACTTCGACGGAAGCACTTGGTCACGAGTTGATACCAGCGCTATCAACGCAAAGACGTTGCACAACGTGTGGGCGAGCGGCCCAGAAGACTACTGGGCTGTTGGCGACAACGGCGCGATCGCACACTTCGATGGAGTGGAATGGCGCCCCTCAGCGACACGAGTCGAAGATAGCCTCTACGGCATCCACGGCACGGGGCCTCAGGATGTCTACGCGGTGGGCGGCAGCAGCCGTGGGCTAGTGCTTCGCTGGAATGGCTCGTCATGGCTGCAATTCGATGAGCCCTCTCACGCACTGCGCAGCGTGTGGACAGCTCCAAACGCCCCTCTCTTTGTCGCGGGCTATAGCGGCTACGTCGCAAGGTATGGAAGGACCGACAGCGTTCCGCAAGCCGATAGGCTCACCGAAGTAGCCCCCTTTGCGCATCTGCGCATCAATGCGCTTGTTGGTTTGGGAAGCGCCATAATGGGAGCAGCCTCGACCATGATTGTCGACGACGAGACAGGCGACTGGCGAGGCTCGGTTGTGGGGCACGGGCGCTCGTTCGCCGGACCGATCTTCGAGCGCTGGCGACCGATCCCGGACGCTCCCTCGCCACCGACCGATGCGGGGCCGCAGCCCCTGGACTTCGACGCAGGCATCTAGGCCCCGGGCAGAACCCGCGATCTCCTACTTCTTTTTCGCGGCGGGCTTCTTCGCTGCGGTTTTCTTCGCAACCGCTTTCTTGACAGCAGGCTTCTTCGCAGCGGGCTTCTTCGCAGCGGGCTTCTTCGCAGCGGGCTTCTTCGCAGCGGGCTTCTTCGCAGCGGGCTTCTTCGCAGCGGGCTTCTTCGCAGCGGGCTTCTTCGCAGCGGGCTTCTTAGTTGCGGGCTTCTTAGTTGCGGGCTTCTTAGTTGCGGGCTTCTTAGTTGCGGGCTTCTTAGTTGCGGGCTTCTTAGTTGCGGGCTTCTTC
>JAAEPE010000292.1 GCA_024222395.1 Myxococcales bacterium | reverse complement strand
TAGGCGGCGTTGAAGCTTCGCCTCCAACACCGGGCGCACCACCGAGCGAGCCACATCCAGCGCTTCGGTTTCCGCGTCCAACGATGATTCATCATCGTCAAGTTCCGAAGCCGCGTACGCCGTAAGCTCCGCGATGCCTTTAGGGTGTAGATCCAACCGGATCCAGCAAAGGCTGTTTAATCACACGGGTATAGGGGCAGGTTGGGCTTGAAAAAGGGTCCAAAGACTGCACATTTGCGGTTACCACAACCTAACGCTTCATCAAAGGACCCGACGTGAGTGCAGCACAGAACCTCGACATTGACCAGCCATTCGATCCCGCAGAGCGAGCATTTCGCGCCTTGACCGAGACGTTGGGCGCGCCGAAAGCGCTAAGACTTAGCCACAGCGCATTTGAAGGCCTCGTGGAGTCGGAGGGCAGAGAGGTCTTAAGGCTTCTGTTCCAGCGGCACCTGGAGCTGCGGGGACCTGGTGACGTTGGCCCGTCTGTGGTCGGCTCGGATGGTGTAGACGGGCGAAGAAGCGAGTCAGCACACGCCGCTTGGCTTCGATCTTCGGCCTGGTGATGGTCGCTCGGGTGATCTACGGGTGGCGTGGCAGTGGAGTAGCTGGCCTTGCGCCCATGGACTCTGACCATGACACTCTCAGCCTCGCAGGCTCCTACGAGGAGCCGAATCCTGGTGTACAACGGTGAGATTGGCCCAATTCCTAGCGGCGTTGCCTCGACGTGCTTTGTTCTGCGCACCAGTGTCTTCTAGGCCCATGGAATGACTACGAAGCCGCTGTCACAGTCAGATCTACACTCTATTCATTTCGCAGGGTATCTCTCTCCGGTCGTTGCCGGGTGGTTTTTGCAAAATTCCGGATACCCCGCATTTCCACGCAACCAAAGTTCTCCACCCGTAGTTACAGTCCCACGATCCTTTTCGGTTCACGCTGTGTGAAGTCGCTGTGCTCTAAGCCCTCAACCCCCACTTTCAAAATCCGCACCCTTCGGATGGCGCTCCAGCCGTCCTTGGTGAGAGGGAGTTTTTTGGTACAAGCCCCGTGTGAGCACCATCGATCCGGGCACTGCCCCCACTGAGATTCAGCAATGGCTTTCGTCGGCGTGTGAAGCTGTGAATCAGCGCCTCGACAAGCATTTGGCGCTACCTGACGTGCCCAAGGAAGATCCCGTCTACCGACTCGCAGAGGCGATGCGCTACGCAGTGCTTGGCGGAGGAAAGCGTCTTAGGCCAGCGCTGGTACTGGCAAGCTGCGAGGCCTGCGGAGGCAATCGAGCCCAGGCACTCGATGCTGCTGCCGCTGTGGAGATTCTGCACGCGTACACCCTCGTTCATGACGACTTGCCGGCTATGGACGATGACGACACCCGACGCGGCAGGCCAACCGTGCATATCAAGTACGACGTAGCCACAGCATTGCTCGTGGGCGATGCTCTCCTAACTCTCGCCTTTGGCGCGATTTCAGGACAAGAGCATGGCGCGGCACAGGCGGTTGGAATTCTCGCCGCTCGGGCCGGACGCGACCAACTCATCGGCGGTCAGATGCTGGATCTGCAGTGGCAAGAGGCTGAACACCAGGCCGACTTCGACGAAGTCGAGCGACTGCATCACGGAAAGACAGGCGCACTATTTGCCGCATCATGCGAGCTCGGAGCAACGGCGTCTGGAGCAGACGTGGGGCGAGTTGCCACGATGGGTCGCTACGGCATGGCAGTAGGCGTGGCTTTTCAACACGCAGATGACCTGGACGATGGCGACTTCCCCGAGCAAGCAGCACGAGCAAAGGAGCGACGCCGGCAACTTGCCCGCGACGCAGAAGCCGAACTCGAGAGCCTTGGTGAAGACGCCGCTCTGCTTAGGAGCTTTGCGCAATGGATCGGTCAAGCATAATACTCACTCTCAGCTTCGTATTCGCTGCGTGTGGAACGACCGCTTCGTCTCCTCGTGCGCAGCTGGACGCGAAGAGCCCGGCGACGACACCCTCACTGGGAATCAATGCTGTCCGTGTAGCAAGCAGCGGCACTCTGGCGTATCAGGTCGCGCTCACCGACCCCCATCTCCTGAGTGTCGAACTATCGACCCGCTTCGAGCTAGTTGTGCGCAGAAGCGAAGCTCCGAACAAGACGCTACATCGCATCGACCTTGGCCCACCAGAGTATGATGTTCTCGATCTGGTGGTTAGTGGTGATGGCACGCGCGCCTACGTTGCCTCTGCGGCAGGCTGGGTACGCGGATATAAAGTCACAACGGGCGAGCGCCTAAGCGAGTGGCGCATGGGTAGTAGCGCCACGGCCCTCGCACTTAGCGACGACGATAGCTACCTCGTGATAGGAACCGAGAGTGGAGTTCTCTGTCTTAGACGTCTGGGCGATTCGGCGCAATTGCAGTGCGTAGCTGCCCATCCATCCCGGGTTTCGTCCCTCGACATTCACTCAAGCCAGCTGACCTCTGGAGATTGGAGCGGAACGGTGGTGCGCTGGTCTCTTCCGAGCCTACGCGAGATCGTTCGTCGCGCCGGCACCGGCTACATCACCGACATCGCGACTTCTGCGAATGGTGGAGTTCTCGCCGTCGCTCGAAATCGACGATCTCCGATTCGGACTCCCGAACTCAACAAAGACGAGAAGCGCAGTGCCAATGTCGACGCTGATGGTCACAACACCATCGAGCTATACAGCCTTCCGTTGGATGGCAATGCGAAGCCGATACCACTCCATGGGCATCGCTCCGTCATCACAGCTCTCGCTTGGATGGGCCCAGATCTCATCTCAGCATCCTGGGATCGGAGTGTGCGAATTTGGAACCCCCAAGAGATTGGGACCGCGAGAGAAATTCTCAAACTCGACCATCTCGTGAGCGATGTAGCCACCGCTCGGCTCGGCGGCGCAGTTGCCGCAGCTGGTTGGGCTATCGACGATGATGATCCCTCTATCACGGTACTCCGGCTTCTCTACCCCAATCCCTAAGTATTCATACTGTAACTTCGTTGAAGAACTAGATCTAGGAGGTCTCAGTAGCCTTTGCGAATTGACGGGCCTCGGTAGGCTTCGTAAACTGTTGTTTGCCGAGCAATATTCTGCAAAGCACGCAAACGCGGCCTTCATGACCGATTGGGATGACAAAACAAGCTTTGCTCTGGAACCAGAGGTTACGGAGCAAGAGAAAGACGCGAGAGATCGCGCCTATCTGATCGTCATTGCTGGCTCCAACGTCGGCGAGATGCACAAGCTTGACCACAAGCTCACAATCCTCGGCAGAAGCGTCGATTCCAATATTCGACTCATTGACGACGGAATCTCCCGACACCACTGCCGCGTTCGAGTCGAGGCTGAGCAAGTCATGGTTGAGGATCTCGCTAGTCGAAACGGCACGTTCTGCAACGGCGAGAGGTTCAGCCATCACGTCCTCCAAGACGGTGACAAGCTGCAGCTTGGCCAAACGACAATTTTGAAATTCTCGTATCACGATCACTTGGAAGAGAGCTTCCAGAAACAGATGCTCGAATCGGCGCTCCGCGACGGCCTCACAGGGACCTACAACAAACGCTATTTCCTGGACCGACTCGGCAGTGAGATCAAGTTCGCCGTACGACACAAGGACAACCTTGCGATCATCCTCATGGACCTCGACAAGTTCAAACTCGTCAACGACACGTACGGGCACCTGGCCGGTGACAAAGTGCTGACCCGGTTCGCTCAGATGGTCCAGCACAGCATTCGCAACGAGGACGTCTTCGCTCGTTATGGCGGCGAGGAATTCGCCATAATCACTCGCTCGATTTCGCGAGCAGATGTTTATCACTTTGCCGACCGACTTCGGCAAGAGGCGTCTGAATTGACCATCGAATTCGATGGCGCCCGTATCCCAATCACGGTGAGTATGGGCATCGCCACGATTCCCGAAGACTCGGCGGAGCCCCCCGAGCAGCTCATCAAGAGTGCTGACGACATGCTCTACGAGGCCAAGCGCGGTGGGCGCAACCGCATAGTAATGACGTCCCACTAGGAATTTGTGACGGTCTTGCTGCGTTGTAAGAAGCTGTGACCATCCATCTACGCTTTCTCGGCCTCGCCGCCCTTGGAGTTGCCACCGTTGGAACCGCCGCGCTCTCGGCGGCGTGCTCGAATGATGCGCGCAACCCCGGAACAAAGCCCGCTGCTGCCTCAAAGGCCGTAGAACTTCGGCCCATGAGTGCGAGCCTCGGAGACGCGAATCTCGATACTCACTGGGTTGGAAGCAAAGCGCAAGATGCCCTCGAAGCCTTCACAAGGCGCGACTACGCCGGTGCGCGCGCGGCCTTCGCAGAACTGAGTATTGACGATACTGCCTTGTCCTGTCGCCGCGACCTGATGGTCGCACTCTGTGACGCCAAGTTGGGGAATCACACACGAGCGGCCAAGACTCTTGAAGAGTCTCTTGCACAAATGCCGCACCTAGCCAACTTCTTGCATTTCTCAGCTGCAAGCTCCTACTTCTTCGCCAAGCAATTGGAAACGGCCCTCGGCCATGCTCTAGCAGTTGAAACGAACTCCATACACGGCGCCGACGCTGAACTGCTCGTCGGTGACATTCTCCGGGGGCAAGGCGATGCCAAGTCCATCTATCATCACTACAGAGATTACTTGAGTTCACGCCCTTCGGGACTTCGTCGCGCCGAAGCTAGATTCTACAAGGCAAAGGCAGCGGCCTCCCTTGGCAAGCACGAAGAAGCGAAGCGGCACTGGGTCACCATCATGAGTTCGGCACCGCTCTCACGGTGGGCTGAGAAGGCAGAGACACTATTGGGCTCGGACGTCGTACTCAGCGCCGATGCACTCATTACTCGCGGGCGCATCTACTATCGCAAGAATCGCAACGAGAAGAGTGAGGCAGATTTTGCAGCGGCCCTGAAGGTTGGTGGTTTGGCCGCAGGTGTTAGGTGCGATGCGTCCTACCACCAGGCCAACAGCGTCTACAAACAGCGAGATAGAACGCGCGCAGCGCCGCTGTTTGTTCGAGCACTCAAAGAGTGTGATGCGGGCGTAAATGCAGATCTCTACGTCAAGGCCGCGTACCAGGCGGGGCGCTCCTTTGCCACTCTCGGCGAGAATGCCAAGGCGCTAGCGCACTACGCTCTGATCGAAGCCAAACATCCAGCACATAGCTACGCCGACGATGCGCGTCTGCTGCAAGCTGAGACCTACGAGAAACTCGGAGACGCAAAGAATGTAGAGAAGCTTCTCGCCAGCATGCCGGATGCGTATCCCGATGGAGATATGGCCACCGAAGCTCTCTGGCGTCTCGCGTGGCGTGCTTACAAAGCAAAGAACTACGAAGAGGCTATCGAATGGTTAGAAAAGCAGATTGATTCTCGGCCCATCGATACCCGCTTCTGGGCAGAGGGCCAGGCGCACTACTGGTTGGCGAGATCTCATGGCAAGCGGGGCAAGACGGAAGCGTCCCTTGCAGCCTATCGCCAAGTCATCAACGACTATCCACTCTCGTATTACGCCCTGCTCGCACTCAATCGAATCAGGGAATCGCATCCCAAGCACTTTCAAGAAATCCAGCGGGATATTCGCAGCGAATCGGAGCAGTCGTCCCAAGAAGGAAGACTGCAATTCCGTGAGCGAGAGGAATACAAGAGCGAAGCATTTGCCAGAGCGCTAGAGTTTCTCCGTCTGGGATTGCCAAGGCCGGCGAGTGCAGAGCTGCACCGTTTGGGATTTCGTTCTCCCCCAGGACGCGAACCTCTCACGGATCCGGACGAAATCGACAAGGCTTGGGCCGTATCCTATCTGCACCACAGTATCGGAAACTACGGCAAAGCTCTCTGGTCTACGCGCTGGCACTTGCTCGACTTCAAGCGACACTGGCCCACGTCAGGTTGGCGACAGCGCTGGGAGATTGCCTATCCGCCAGGCTACGGCGATCTCATTGAGAGATTCGCCCGCCAACAGGGAATTCCCAGGGAGCTCGTCATGTCCTTCGTGCGAGAGGAGAGCGGCTTTGACCCGATTCAGGAATCATTCGCCAACGCCATTGGCCTATCGCAACTCATCATTCCCACGGCAAAACGCTTTGCCAAAGGTACAGGCATCGCTGTGAGTCGAGAGACGTTGCGCGTTCCCGAAAACAACATCCAAATCGGCACAAACTTCATGGCCTTTCTCATGAAGAAATGGAATCAGCAAATCTCGCTCGTGGCACCGTCCTACAATGCTGGCGAGAGCGCGGTCGGGCGCTGGATGAAAGAACGTGGCGAGTGGGATCGAGACGCCTTCGCCGAGGAAATTCCCTACGACGAGACTAGACGCTATTCAAAGCGCGTGATCGCCTCGTACTTCACCTACCGGTACCTCCTGCACGGCGAAATACCGGTCTTCCCGAACTAGCGATGCCAGAGCTAGACCGCCGAGCGTAAACAATGATCGGTCTAATGGTCCTGCTTTCCCG
>JAAEPE010000291.1 GCA_024222395.1 Myxococcales bacterium | reverse complement strand
CCTCGGGTCGCTTCTTGAGATCACGCAGCGTGAACGTGATGGGCCCCTACGGGGCTATCGAGCCTGGCGGCTAACACTCAGACCAGGGGAGTTAATTCACGAGTGACGCCTTCACAGGCGTGTTAGAGAAATACGGCGTTAAGATCAGCATGGATGGCAAGGGCCGATGGGTCGACAACGTCTTCGTCGAGAGGCTTTGGAGAAGCGTGAAATACGAAGAGGTCTATCTCAAAGCCTACGATGACATGGCCCACGCCAGAGAATTACTCAAGGCGTACTTCGAATTCTACAACCAAGAGAGACGCCACTACGGGCTTGATAGAGCAACACCAGATCAGCTCTACTATGAAACCCAGCAGCAAATCGTTGCATGAAAACCAGGAGCGAAATCACCTAACGCAGTGTCTCGGTTTTGGGGTCCACCTCTGCTCTCCGGTGATCACTATGGAAGACGCATCCATCGCGATTCTTGGCGTCGGGTTCGGGAAGTCTCAAGGGGCAATCTGATGCAGATTGCAATAGGTGACGTGGGAGTGCGCCTCGTCACAAACCTCATCGGAGTCCTCGTCTTCGTTCTGTTGTTTGGTGTCCTTTACGTGAGCTTCGGAGTCGTAGGAGGAGCTGCTGGCTCAGTCATCGGTGTCATGATTGGCGGCACCATCCTCAGTCTCTTTGCTGCCTTTGCGAGCTACCTGAGAATGGCCTACTACACCTGTCTCTACATTTGGGCAGCAGATCTCCTCGACAAGGGGCCAAAAGCGCAGGCGCCGCTGCCACTCGCTCGGGTGTTGCGGTAGCGCTCGCTACTTCTTCCGGGGGCGTGGCAGTATGGCCCGCACCGCGCTTCGCGCAAACGCCCGGCCTCGAGTCATCGACTTTGCGAGGCCTAGGGCGAGGCTGAGGGGGCTCGTTCCCCGCGCCTCAATCGCAACCTTCTCACCAGTGATGGCGTCTTCCATCGCACCACGTGCGATGGTGCGGCTGCCATCCGAGCGAATCTCCACGACTAGCCGGGCGACGACGGGCGGTTCGTCACTTTGCGGGGCGAGCGAATCATCATCGGCCATAGGCACACTTTACGTGCGTTCCACGTTACTGTCATCGTCATGGAAGTCCTGCGCACACCAGACTCTCGATTCGAAGGGCTACCCGGCTACCCGTATCCGCCGAAGTATCTGGCGCTTGCAGGGCACGACGAGCTGCGAATGCACTACGTGGACGAAGGGCCGACGAAGGCTCGCCCCGTGCTCATGCTGCATGGTGAGCCTTCCTGGAGCTATCTCTACCGTCACATGATTCCCATTATTGCTGAGGCGGGCTATCGGGCAATCGCGCCCGACCTCATTGGCTTTGGTCGCTCCGACAAGCCGGCCTCGCTCGACGACTACACCTATGCAGCCCACGAGGCGTGGCTCGAGGCTTTCATTACGGGGCTTGATCTTCGCAGAATCATCCTTGTCTGCCAGGACTGGGGCGGTCTTCTCGGGCTCCGGCTGGTAGCCCGCTTTCCCGAACGCTTCGATGCTGTGGTCGCGGCCAATACATTTCTTCCCAGCGGACGAGAGCCCGTGAGCGAGGCGTTCCTCGCCTGGCAAAAGCTGTCTCAGAGTATTCCCGAGTTTGATGTTGGACGGGTCATTCAAGGTGGGACAAAGACCGAGCTGAGCAAGCAAGTGATGGCCGCCTACGATGCTCCCTTTCCCGATGAGAGCTACAGGATGGCGGCACGCAAATTCCCTCTCTTGGTGCCGACAACGGGCGACTCTCCTGGCGCACTTGAAAACCAGAAGCACTGGGGCGCACTTGCCAAGTTCGACAAGCCATTTCTGACGGCGTTCAGCGACGGTGATCCGATTACTCGCGGTGCAGACAAGTTCCTCCAGGTTGCGATTCCGGGCGCCAAGGGGATTTCTCACACCACCGTTAAGGGCGGTGGCCACTTCTTGCAAGAAGACCGAGGGCCCGAATTTGCCAAAGTGATTTTGGAATTCGCCAACTCCCACAAATAGCTACTAAGAGAAATTCCATGGAAAAGGGGCAGGTGAGCGGTATGAAGGATGGGGACAAAAATGGGGGAGCCATGCAGGACTTGCGCGCCATGGTGCCCACGGAGTTTGCAGAGGGCATAGAAATGCTGCCCTCCGCGGTGGTTGTCATGGACATCAATAGCCGCATTCGCTACGTAAATCGCGCATTCGAACGACGCTCCGGTGTCGCTCGTGCCGATGCTATTGGTGCCAACTTGCCCGAGCTATTGAGTATCGACCAGGGGGATTACGACGCTTGCGTGACCCGCATTGCCGAGGATCGCCCTTGGACGGGACGCTGGATTGCGGTGCTCAAGACGCGTCCTGCTTGGATACAAGAAGTTCAGGCATCCCCTATGCACAACCAAGGCGAAGTCATCGACTCGGTCATGCTGGTCATCCGCGACCTAACCAAAGAAGACTCCCTAGCCCAGAGGTTATCCGGCGACTCTTCGATGACCGCCATCAACAGCCTGGCTGCGGGCGTCGCCCATGAGATTAACAATCCGCTCTCATTCATCGTGGGCAATGTCGCCTACTTGGTCGAAGAGTTCGAGCGCATGCGCCCAAGCCTCGGCGCAGAGCTCGTCGAAGAGTGGGGCGAAGCGCTCGACGATCTCAAGGAGGGGGCTGTGCGAGTGCGAGATATCGTGCAACAGCTCGGCGGAATGGTGCCTGACCTCGACGAAGGACTTGGCAACATCGACTTAGGAGCACTAATCGACACCACGCTAGCTCTCGTTCAAAACCAAATTCGTCACCGGGCCCACTTGGTGCGGGAATATGCGGGAAGCAACTTTGCTTGGACCAACGCCTCGATTCTCAGTCAAGTACTCTTGAATCTCTTGCTCAACGCTGCCGAATCCATGGATCCTGGCCATGCTGACGAGAACGAGCTGCGGCTGATCCTGCGTTCTGGCAGCGAGGGGCGAGTCACCATCGAAGTGCGTGATTCCGGCCGGGGCATTACGTCCGAGATCTTGCCACACATCTTTGACCCTTTCTTCTCAACCAAGCCCGTCGGTGATGGCACCGGGATGGGGCTAACGGTGACACGCCGCCTTCTCACGCAACTGGAGGGGCACATCACCGTGCGCTCGACTGTCGGCAAAGGCTCAAGTTTCATCGTCAGCTTGCCGGCCTTGGATAAGTCTGCGCCGCGGCGAAAGAGCCTCACCGAGGATATCCCCAAGCGCCACAACCATGTGGCTCGCATACTCGTCGTAGATGATGAGCACGCTGTCCTGCGCACGGTTGAGCGCATTCTCAACAAGCACGACGTAGTCTCGTGTGATGAAGGTGAGGAGGCGCTTCGTCTCATGCAGGAGCATGACTTCGACATCGTTTTCTGC
Source organism: Myxococcales bacterium (assembly GCA_024222395.1). GTDB lineage: Bacteria > Myxococcota_A > Polyangia > Haliangiales > Haliangiaceae > NORP324. The sequence continues at coordinate 1,028 of JAAEPE010000291.1, read as the reverse complement.
GACCTGATGATGCCGAAGATGAGTGGCCAGGAACTCTATCAGACGGTCCTAGAACGCCAACCCGAGCTGGCCAAGCACTTCGTCTTCATCACGGGCGGAGCTTTCATGGCCGATGCGATACGATTCGCCAAGGAGGTTTCCAACCCTGTTATCGAAAAGCCCTTCACGCCAGTCGAGCTGCGGGCTCTGGTCGATTTACACGTGCATACGCCGCCGCCCCCGGCTTAGCTAGTGCCCTGCCGGAAATCGCTCTTTTGCGGCGTTGTGGGTTCCCAATACTCAAATTCGATGCCCAGCGCCCTCGCGCTCTGTCGCGCGGGGGCAAAAATCGCTCGCGATTTTCGACGAATATCGGCTTGAGGCGCAAGGACCCAACCCGGTGAGCCCCGGCATGGTCGACGATGAAGATGGCGGCTAGGCGATGAGCGCTTGGTGCATCACTGCAAAGCGTGCCGCGCCAAGATCAGAAGATTCGCCGTCACTACTGACGTGAGCGTGTGAGCCTTGAACGATGCAAGCAATCGGCAAGTGCAACGGCTCCAGCCAAAAGACCGTTTGAGGAAAGATACATTGCTCTCGATTCCAGCGCGAAATCGTCTTAGCTTCCGATATGCCCAGCTGCTCTTGACCATATCGAGGATGCCGATACCAGGAGACTTGCTGAAGGCGACATCTTCAATATCGAGATTCTTGATGTCTTCAAGGTTTTTCCTAGAAGAGAATCCACCATCAAAACAGACCTTCTGCGGTGGGCGCCCATAGAGGTCAATTTGATGCTCAACCATGGCAACCGCAAGCGTTGCGTCGGAAGGATTGCCCGACTCAATGACACAATCGAGAACCAGGCCGGAAGCCCCTGTCGTGAGGCAAATCTTGTGGCCGTATAGGATCTCTCGCCGATCCTTGATGATGATGTCCGTATGCGGCTCGAAAATGGAAACGACTTTGTCTGCTACGGGGACCGACACTCCATCAATCACTCGCCGACGAGTCTGGTTCAGGACTTTCTTGCTGAGCTCGATAACGTT
>JAAEPE010000290.1 GCA_024222395.1 Myxococcales bacterium | reverse complement strand
CCGGTGGAGGGAAGGGAGTGTCGGATTCGGAAACTGTTGAAAGGAAAGACCATCGATATGTCAGGCTCGAAATCAGTCTCAACGAAAGAACAACGGATAGCAGAACTAGCGAAGAACGCTCCCGATATGGCGATGGACGTGTCCCATCACCTGGATCTGGAGTGGTTTGTCGAGGCCTTCAGACGAACTCGCAAAGATGGCGCGGTGGGTGTGGATGGAATCTCTGGCTCGGAGTACGGAGCATCGCTCGATGAACGCATCGGTGATCTCATTGACCGAGCCAAGAGTGGCCGTTACCGAGCGCCAGCAGTAAAGCGTGTGCTGGTACCCAAGGGCGATGGCAAAGATCGTCGACCGATTGGGGTGCCTTCGTTTGAAGACAAACTGCTGCAGCCAAAGGCCAGAAACTGCCCTAGTTTTGCTTGGCGCTCGCCAAGAGCTGCGCCCGCCCACGGTCGATTTTGCCATTCTCGAGCAGGGGCAGAGAATCGAGAAAGACAAATTGTTTCGGCTGTTTGTGCTCGAGAAGAACATCTGATCTCAGCGTTTCGGAGGGGCTGGGACCGACGACCAAGGCCACGAGCCTTTGGCCCCACTCCGGGTCGGCGACTCCAACCGCAACGCATTCTCGAACATTCGGCAACCGTAGAAGGGCGGCCTCCACCTCCAGGAGATCAATGTTCTCTCCGCCGGAGATGATCGTGCAATCTGCTCTTCCGAGAACTTCAAGATGCCCACTCTTGTCAATGCGAGCTCGGTCTGAGGTGCGCAACCAACCTCCTCGCAGTAACGAATCTCCTTGGTGGGGAGCCAGGTAACCCTGCATCACCATCGGCCCTCGAATGAGCAGTGTGCAATCGTCGCCAGTGCGCAATTCCACGTTTGGCAATGCATGGCCGTCGCACACGACCATGGAGCTTGTCTCGGTCATCCCATAACTTGAACGGAGGACGTACCCTGCTTCTTTGGCCCGTTGCACCAAGGCATCATCTATGGCCGCGCCTCCCATAAGAGTAATGCGCAATCCGGAAGGCGCATCGATTCCCGCTTCGAGAAGACGCCAAAGCATCGTTGGGACGAGCGAGATGTGAGTGATGCGCTGTGCTTCTATGGTGGCTTGGACGATCTGGGCATCGAAGCCACCCTGAAGGACGGTGGTCTGGCGAGCAACCAGCGACCGAAGCAGCACCGAGAGCCCTCCGATATGAGAGAGTGGCAGGCAGCAGAGCCAGCGGCCTTTGTTTGCAAATTCTAGCACTTTGTTTGCGGCGACGGCGCTTGCAACGAGACCATCGCGCCCAAGCAAGACGCCTTTGCTCACGCCCGAGCTTCCCGAGGTGAAGAGGACGAGTGCCGCGTTGTCCTTCTCGGTCGATGACAGTCTCTGCGTGATATTCTGTAACTCGGATTCGGAGAGAGTAGGGCTCACTAGAACCAGTTCTTGCCTAGACTGCAAGCTGGAGTAGAGCACGAGCGCGGTCTCGAGCGTCGCGCTGGCACGGCGTGGAGCGCCTGCGTCCAGCTTGGAATGGGCTACCATGTCTGCGAGTTCTGCGTAGGTATAGCTGCGAGCCCCTACAATCAGCGCTACGCCATCCGGGCACTCGTGAGCAGCTGCGGAAATTGAGAGGCGATCACTCAAATCTCTAATTCCACACCCAGCCCAATGTGGTTTATGAGCAGGTAACGCTCGCCGAATTGGGGAACACTCACATCACCCAGATTGGCCAAGACAGGGTGCTTGTCGACACCTGCCGCGAGCGAAGAGTCCATTGTCAATGCCAACTCCGCAACCGCAGCCGTACCGACGGGCCCCTCGAAGCAGTGGCTAGCGATGGCACTTGCCCTGTGTCTATGAGCCCACTGCTGTAGTTTGAGGCAGGCCGAGATGCCGCCAAGTACTGTGGGTTTGAGGACGAGCACCCGCAATGCTGCATCCCCCAGTAGTGGCTCCAGCGCATCGCGGCCCGCTTGGCTGTGCAGGCTTTCGTCAGCTGCTAGCGGCACCTTGCTTCCGGCGAGACTGTGCATGACCCCTGGCGCGACCGGCTGTTCGACAAACTCGATGCCCAAACCTTGCAAGAGCGCAAGGCGCCTCTTGGCTTCTGGCGGTGTCCAAGCAGCATTGACGTCGAGCCTCAATGCGAGTGAGGGAAATTCCGATCGGAGCTGCTTTATCACTGTCAGCTCTTCCGCCCACTCCCCACCGACCTTGAGTTTTGCGCATCTCAAGCCGCGCTTAAGAATGGCGGCTGCGGAAGTGATAGGAGCATTGGTGTCGAGAAGAGCACAGCGACGGGCGCTCGTTGCATAGTGCCCAAATAGCCCCGCGACGCCTTGTTGCAGGAGCTGAGCAAGTAAATCTGCGAGGGCGGTTTCAACAGCGAAGCGAGCCGCCGGTAGCTCGGGCATTGACGATACGAGGGTGTCTATGGACTGCATGCTGAGGTGCTTCTCATCTGGAAGCGTGATACTCTCGAGGCATTGCTCGCACTCCTCGATGGTATCGGGTGAGTAACCGGGCAAGGGGGAGGCTTCGCCAAAGCCTCGCAGCATATCCGCTTGCTGGCCACCCTTACTACGCTTGTCCTGGTGCAGCTCGACCACAAAGACGAGCCCCTCTCGATCGGACCAGCGCGTCTTGGCGTTTCCGATGTTCTCGTCAAGCACAGAGCCGAATCGTGTTACGCGGGATCTGAGCATCAGAGAATAATCCCTAGTGTGAATAGTATCCCGTGCACGAGAAGCAGGATTGCGCTTCGCTTGAGACAACCATTTAGGACGTCAGAGTCGGTGCTGCTGGATACTTGTTTGACGAGCAGAGCCGCCAAAGGGGCGCTGAGCCATATCAGGAGTGCTAGTGCTCCGAGTTCTTGGCGCAATACAAGTGCAGTGGGAACTACGAAGGCACTTCCAATGAGAACTACGAACTCGAGGCGCGCTGCCGATCGCCCGAAACGCACCGCCAAGGTGCGCTTACCACACAGCACGTCGGTATCAGTGTCTCTGATATTGTTGACGACCAAGATTGCTGTGGCGAGAGCACCAACGGGAATGGAAGCCCAGATCGCGAGTTCCGGAACCACAGCGATTTGCACGAAGACGGTGCCGCACACGGCGACGAAGCCGAAGAAGACCATCACGAAGAGGTCGCCGAGACCGTTGTAGCCAAGGGGGTAGGGACCACCGGTGTAGGCGATGCCAGAGAGTATGGACGCCACGCCGATGACGGCGATGGGCCATCCCGATTGAAGGAGGAGGTAGAGGCCACACAGAGCCGCTACGCCGAAGGCCACGAACATGCCGGTGAAGAGTTGCCGGGGCGTGAGAAGGCCGGCTTGGGCGGCTCTAGTGGGCCCGACGCGCTCACCAGTGTCGGCGCCCTTCTTGTAGTCGTAGACGTCGTTCGCGAAGTTGGTGCCGATCTGAATCCAAATGGCGCCGAATAACGCTGCGAGCGCTGGCCATAGTGCGAAGCCGTGCAAGGCGTGTGCGACGGCGCTACCAATCGAGACTGGCACGACTGCAGCGCTGAGCGTGGCGGGGCGAGAGGCGAGAAGCCAGGCTCGTGCGGAGCCGGGAGCAATTGCCGTGGCACTCATAGCACCTCGTTTATCACGCTCTGAACGCTCTGGGGTTTCTCGAGAACGGGATTGTGGCCGGCTCCTGGAATCGAGTGCAGGACAGCATTGGGCACAAGCCTTGCCATGCGGCGAGCGATCTCAACATACTTGTGATCGAGGGCGCCTGTGACGATTTGCACCGGCACAACAATGCCAGACAGCGCGTTCCACATCGGCGGCATGGCGCCCGTTCCCAACGCGTCCATGGAGCGTGCGAGTTGTTCTGGATTGTGGGCTAGGCGGCCTAGACGCAGTGACTCTCTCGCCTTCGCGGGAAGGCTCTCCTGGCTCTTCCAAAGAGGCAGTGCCTGCCACTCGTTGACGAAGGCAGCGATACCCATATCGCGCAGTCGCTCAGACCAACGGGCATCAGCCTTGACGCGGAGCGCACGATCCTTGGCATCTTGGATTCCTGGGCTGCCTCCGATAATGGTTAGTGCGCTGACTCGCTCTGGGGATTCGAGAGCAATTGCTAGGCTCAGTCGGGCGCCGAGCGAGTATCCCACCAGGTGCACCGGGCGCTCTGGGAGTAGGTCGGTAAGCCGCTCGCGTTCGCCGGTAAAAGTCTCGTTTCCAGTCGCTCTGCAAGCATCTCCATGGCCCAATAGTGCGGGGCCGTCGAGGCCGATGCAGTGCCACATGGCGGGCGTGCCGGTGAAGCCGTGCAGGGCGACGATCACGCCAAGGCGTCCTGTACGTATCTAAGGAAAGTTCGCATCGAGTTAGGCCCCACTTTGACTTGCAGCATGGTGACTCCACTTTGCTCTTTGGCCCACGCGAGCGAGTCACTAAGCTCGGTTGCCGACTCGCAGAGCCGGTGGGCAACGCGATACCCTTGGCAGACAAGGGACAAGTCGATGTCGGGAGGCGTTTCCCAGAAGCGCCATCGCTCTCCCGGGAGATTCAACTTGCCTGCCGGCAAATGGGAAAAGATCTTGCCTCCGCCATTGTCGATCACGATGATGACCAGGGGCCCCTCCGCGTTTTGGGCCAGAGCCAGACTCGCAAGGTCGTGTGCGCAGGATACATCTCCTATCAGAAGAGCGCTGGGCCCGCTACCGCTGCTCCCGATGGCCCCAGCAATGAGACCTTCGATACCTGAGGTGCCTCTCTGGTGCAGGACTCGGACATTGGCCTCGTGTCCCTGGACAACCGAGTCGAGACTTCGAATGGGCAATGAGTTGCCTATAGTGAGTTGGGCAATCGGGGCGAGCTCGCGCACGACGGTGGCGACGGCCATCGCTTCTGTGAGCTCCTTGCGCTGTTGTCCTAGGAGCTCTTGCACGATGTTCCAGCAGTGGGAGTCCGCTGCCTTCCACGCATCTCGATATTCGGAGGGAGCGGGCACCAGTGCCCCGGCCTCGAGAGCCTCGCAGAGTTGGAGACCGTTGCCGCCGATTAGTTCGGTGTTGGCTTTTGCAGCTTTGAGCACCCGGTCTTCCCCAAAACGAATACGCCGGACACTCGATGCGGAGAGCCAACGCCCAAGAGGACCACTCGCAGGGTCGGATCCAAATTGCAGAATCAGTTGAGGTTCGAGGCCCCGTACCCATTTCGAGTGTTCGAGAAGATGCGTGAAGCCATCTGCGCGAATTTCGAGAGTCTCTCCTCTGAGCCGAGAGCCACTGCTGCTCTCTGCCAGGAGGACGAAGCCAAGGTTCGACGCCAGGGAGCAAAGAGCCTTGCCCATTCCTTCTCGGAACGCTGGCCCAGCGACGATAAGACCTCGCTCGGTGGCTCGGCAAAGCGCTAGGAGTTTCTCTGTTGTCTCTGTAGGAACATCCTCGTCAGTGGGATGCAGCGTGGGCAGATTTACTGGTTCGGGGACGCGCGCTCCAGCCACGGGCTCGAGTGGCTTGCGAAAGGCAAGGTTTATGTGTACCGGCCCCTGTGCCATCGAAACCGCTCGGTGCACACGACGCCCAGCCGCGAGTGCTGTGGACTCCGAGTCGTTAGGCGCTGGTATCCGAATGCTGGGAGGACACGCGGAATCAAAGAGCTGGCGTTGGTCGATGGTCTGATGTGCGCCGGTGTGCAGCAGCTCTTGTGGCCTGTCTGCGGTTAGGGCGATAAGACAATGCCCGGCATAGCGAGCTTCGAGAAGAGCGGGAAGATAGTGCGCGCCCGCACTGCCAGAGGTACAGAGAAGCGCCACCCTCGTGCCTCTCGCCCGTGCGCGGCCCAGCGCGAAGAAGGCTGCACTGCGCTCGTCGATTACCGAGTGCAGTTGCAGCTGCGAATCGAGAGCCGCGAGGAGCAGGGGAGTTGTGCGAGAGCCTGGTGTGACTACCATGTCGCGAACCCCGGCGGCCCAAAGACCTTGGAGGATGCGGTGACAGAAGGCTGAGCTCATCCGATAATTCCCAGCGCGTCTAGAATCGCGCGCTGCTTAAGGCCAGTCTCTTGGTACTCGAGAGCTGGATCCGAATCGGCGACGATGCCTGCTCCGGCGTAGACAAGGGCTTCGCTGCCAGTGAAGAGTGCAGAGCGAATCGCTACGGCGAAGTGGCCATCACCCTCGGCGTCGAACCAACCTACGGGGCCGGCGTACCAGCCACGATTCTCTTCCGCGTCTTCGATCCACTGCATGGCGACGCCCGCAGGAGAGCCTCCTACGGCGGGCGTCGGGTGAAGCGCCTGCACCAGGTCCAGGACGTGCTTCGCCTCTGCTAGTTGGCCCTCGATTGGAGTGCACAGGTGCGTCACGTGTCTCAGCGTGCGTGTAGTCGGCGTGTCTTCGAACTCAAGCGACTTGCAGAGTGGCTCGAGAGCATCGGCAATCGCCCTCACTACCATCTCTTGCTCATGGCGATCTTTGCTGCTCCCGAGTAGAGCTTGCCCGGCGTTTTCGAGGTCGGCTGCGAGCGATCCTGCGAGTGCCTGGGTGCTGACGTTGAGTCCCTGCTTGTTCACCAGTGTCTCGGGACTCGCTCCCACGAAGGTCGCACGCTCCTGTTGGAAGGCGTAGCGATAGCAGTCGGGGTAGCGCTCCGACAGTCGCTCTAGAGCCGGGCTCAGAGCGATGCTATCGTGGAAGTGCAGCAAGCTTGAGCGAGCGGCGACGACCTTGTTGACCTTGCCTGTCCCGATGGCCTCTCGAATTGCCTCGATGCGCGCAGCCCATGCATCTGCAGCCAAGTGCTCCGCGTGATCGATTTGGGCCTGCCGAACGGTAGCCTCGTCGTCGAGCAGTAGGCGTCGTATCTCTTCTGCCATTTCTTCTGCGGCATTTCGCGGTGAGCCATCGATAGAGATTGTCAGGCTTAGCCACGCGGACTCGCCGCTCTTTCCGTAGAGCATGCGCGGCAACCAGAATAGCCCTTCGCCAAAGTTGCTCCAAGCGCCTTTGGCCTCGCGCGGTGCGAAGCTCAGCCCCCCAAATAGCCTTGGGCGCTCCCCCCCAGAATTTGGGCGTGGGGCATCGCAGAGAGACGCCCAGAGTGCATCGGCACCTTCCCCTATTTGCTCGTAGCGCTTGTCGCCGTGGCCAACAATTGTCGCTGCCTGTCCCGCTCCTACAACTTGATTGCCAGTTGGTGGGGCCCAGAGCATGGAGCCTTTCGGTTGAGAGAGCAGGGGCGCGAGCGGCGCTGCGACGGTGAGGCGCACGAGTGATTTGCCCGCGCTTCGAGCTTGAGCAAATGCCCCCTCACAGTAGTCGAGGAAATCTTCGCGGGATGGCTCTGACGCCGCCGAGGCTATGGAAGGGTTAGTTTGCAAGATCACCCTCGTCTTTGGGCACCTCGGCGAGGTAGAGGTGGCACGAGCCAAAGCCGAAGGGCACCAAATCGAGTATGTGCAGACCACAGTCGCCCATGGTTACCGCGAATTCTTCTGATGGGGGGAAGGCCTCAATGGACTCTTGGAGGTAGCGATACTCTCTCGCGCCGCTGAGCCATGCTCCGAGACGTGGAATCAGTTGGTGGATGTGAAAACGTGCGATTGGTGCCATGATGCCTCGACGGGGCTCTCCCAGCTCCAAGATGCCAATGCGTCCTCCGGCCTTGGTCACGCGTCTCATCTCGCGAAGCGCTTGCGGTCGGTCCGTGCAGTTTCGAATGCCGAAAGCGATTGTCACTGCGTTGAACGTATCGTTCTCAAATGGCAGCTCTTCGCCGACTCCCTCGCGCATCGTGATCCTCTCGGAGAGTCCAGCTTTGGCGATCTTTGTGCGGCCAACGTCGAGCATGCCGGCCGACGGATCGACACCGACCACCGTCACGTCGGTGTGCTTCCTGGCGATGTTGATGGCAAGGTCGCCAGTGCCGGTTGCGAGGTCAAGTACCTTGTCGCCACTGCGCAGCTGCAGAGAGCGCACCGTGCGACGTCTCCAGCGCTTATCGACCCCGAGTGACATCAGCCGATTTAGCAGGTCGTAGCGCGGCGCGAGATTGTCGAACATTGCGCCGCTGCCGGTGGCCGGGAGGTTGCGATTTTTGTCGCTGCTTGTCTCGGGCATCGCTAGTTCTTTCGAAACGTGGTCGCTTCGGCGATGGTGGTTAGTGCGGCTGTGGTTTCTGCACTGGAAAGGTCGGCAAGGGCCGAGATCGCTTGTTGGCTCTGCTTTGCGGCAAATTCGCGACAGGCCTCGATAGCCCCGGTGTTGTGCAGAGCAGCGAGCACGGTCTGCAGCGCGTCTTCCGGGAGAGCGACCTCGGGTGGCTTCTCTGCACACTCTCGAACTGCTAGGTGCAGCTCCGGGGCGCGCTCCATGGCCATGAGGAGTGGGTAGGTCATCTTGCCCTCGCGAAGATCCGTGAAGAGCGCCTTGCCCGTGACTTGAGCATCCCCATCGACGTCCAGGAGATCATCGACGGCCTGGAATGCAACACCTAGGTGTCGGCCGTAGGTTTCGAGAGCGCCACACTCTTTGGCGCCAAGCCCCCCGACTTTGCCGCCAGCGCGCAGCGCCCAGCGGAAGAGGGCTGCTGTCTTGCCTTCGACCACGCTGAAGTAGTCGTCAAAGCTCCCGTTGATGCGTCCGCGATTCTCGAGTTGGAGCGATTCGGCGTGCACCATATCGTTGATGATCTTCAGCATCTCATCGGTGAGGCCATCGACTTTGGCCGCTTGGATGCGCATGAGAGCTTGCACCAGAAGCCAGTCACCAGCATATATTGATGCTGCGTTGCCGTAGATCATTCGGGATGTGGAGTGTCCTCGGCGAGTATCTCCCAAGTCGATCACGTCATCGTGCATGAGGGTGGCGCTGTGTACGAGCTCGACCGCGACCGCGAGTTTTCGACCACGTTCATCGAAGCCCGTTCCTGCTTTCGAGGCGACCGCGAGGCATAGAGGGCGCAGATGTTTGCCGCCCATGTCTGTAAGGTGATGCGCAGCCTTCTCGACCCTGCTATCGCCTACCGGGAGAGACTGCATCTCAATTTCGAAGTTGTGCAGATCGTCTTCCACCCACTGCCACAACTGCTTGAGTCGGGACGCCAGATCTGCGAGCCCATTGCGATCGGCAATGTTGCTGAGTTGGCCGATTAAACGGGCAGTTGTCTGCGACGAGACGGACATTTGTTCGCTCATGAGTTGGGGAGCAGATAGCACTGATACTTTGAAGACTTCAACGTTGTATGTGGGCTGGCATGGGGTTCTAGATGAGCTGTCCGCGGGGCTCGTTCTAAGGTGCTGAGTTTGCAGAGAAGATCCTTCTTGCCTCGGGATGACTAAGCGGGTACTGGGCGTGCAATGTTCAAGAGAGCAGTGATCGCTAGCCCTCTGAGTCTCTTCGTCGCGGGAACAGGCGCAGCCTGCAGTGGTGGTGATGGCGGCAGTGGCAGTGGCGGTGGTGGTGGCGGCGGAGCCGATGCAGGTACGGTCGGCGGTGGCGCCGATGCAGGTTCGGGCGGCGACGGTGGTCTTGACGCAGGGGGGCGGCTCCGCTACCTGCACGCCCGTCGATGACTTCGCTGACCTCGGTGTGATAGACGGACAGATTATTCGGTGATGCCACCGACTACTTGAGCATAGACACCACTCTCGATGAAGCCACGCTGGATATCTTCGTCGTGGAAGTCTAGAAGTACTGGGACAAGCAAGGCAAGCTCGAACGCACCGAGTCGTGGTCCGATGGTGTTCGATCGTAAGACCTAGCCGTGCCACGCCCCCCCCAAAAAAGCGAGCACCCGCGGAGCGATCAGTCCGCTTGGGCGGCCTGGAAATCGTGAGGCAGCAGCACAGCGCCGGGTGTCGAGAGGGCTACTTCCGCTGCGGCGCGGAGGTATTTCCTTGAATCGATCTTCAGCATGCGGCAGGTGCCGATCAGGCTGTAGAAGATCGCCGCGACTTCCGCCCGGCAACGTCCCATCCATTGTTAAACTTTAGGTAGCGGTTCCTCCTGATCCCATTCAGGATCTCGTCCATGAGGAGCTTCGAGAGTTTGTGATCGATGGAGGGAAAGCGCTCGCCAAGGCGATACGCTTGTTCTTTGGCAAGCGGGGGGCTCAGTCAGCGCTGCCAGATTCACAAGACGCGACATGTGATTGGGCACTTGCCAAAAGCGCTTCATGCAAGCACGAGAAAGACGATGCGAGAAGCGTACGTGAGCAAGAACCAAAAGACTGCATTGGATCGCTTGGGGCGGCTTGCCAGTAGCCTCTCAGAAGAACACCCAGGAGCGACTGCTTCTCTAAAAGAGGGCTTGGAGGAGACGCTCACCATCAAGAATTTTGGGTTAAGTAACATGTTGGAGCGGAGTCTGTCATCGACCAATATCATCGAGAATCTCAATGGCAGCATTCGTCAGATCACACGTCGAGTGAAGACCTGGAAATCCGGAACCATGGTCTTGCGCTGGGTCGGCTCGGCGGT
>JAAEPE010000289.1 GCA_024222395.1 Myxococcales bacterium | reverse complement strand
TCCAAAATCTCCACCGGTTCGGACACGATGCTTTTGAGTTGCTCGCGGATAGCGGTCCACAACTCGGGCGCTCCATCTTGCACAACTGCGATGGTCAACGAGCGATTCTGCTCGAGAGCACGCTGCACATCCCTCATCATGTAACCTTGCCTACGTGCTCGTCGAGCGGTCTGGATTCGCGGAGGCGGAGGTCATATTCCGTTCGCTACTCACCTCGGCCCAAGCCAAGGAGCGGCATATCGACGTGCGTTGGCTCCTATGTGGCCTATTGGTTTGCGCCGCAGCCGACAGAATTGGGCTGATTGGGACTCCCTACAGCAGCGCATCGCGTCCCTTGCCGACCAGGCGATCGTCGACGAAGATCTGGCGAGTGCCAGCCAGCTTGCCGCAGATTTGGCGCGCCGAGCCGGCCACTACAGACGAGCGCGGTGGGCCTACGACTACTCCCTCGGGTACTACGAGCGTATGGATAAGCCCGATCAGGCTCAAATCGTCCAACTTACCTTGGCTGATTTGGGTTAATTGGGACCAATCAAATCCCCGTTCCTCCCAATTGCCCTATGCTCGACTCATGAGTTGGAAGACCTGCACGAGCTGTCGCAACGATATACTCTTTGATGCCACATACTGGGTTTGCAGCGTCTCGACCTGCAATCGCAAACGACTCGGCCTCTTTTTCTGCAGCGTCGCCTGTTGGGATGCCCATATGCCCGGCGCTAGACATAGGGAGGCCTGGGCTGTTGAGAAAAGGGCACAGTCCGAGGCCGAGTGGTCCAAGGAGCAGGAAGACGCCACGCCCCCAGCACGTTCGCGAGTCGTAGCATCAGACGCATCCAGGCCGGTACGCCGTACGGTCGTAGCGACAGATGGCGCTCGCACTGGCAATGATGAGGATTTGCCAAGGGAGGTGCTCGTTGTGGTCTCCAAACTTAAGAACTACATCAAGGCAAAGGGCGACATGAAGACGTCTGAAACCGTGATCCCCGTGCTCTCCCAAGAGCTGCGCCGAATATGCGATCGCGCAATTCGCATCGCTGGGCAGAACGAGCGCAAGACCGTCCTCGACCGCGACGTGCGCGACGCTTTGAAGGAATAGCGAGGGGGCCAAGGAATACCTGGGCCGAACAGCGACTCGCTCTCGAATCGGCAGCAACCGAGCACTTGCGCCCCAAAGTGCTCCTGGAGTCAATTTGACTCACAAAATGTTCCGCGTCACTCCAATAGAGAGATGTGACTCCCCCTAAATACTCCCCGATAGACGATTTCGCCCTGTTGCCCCGACGAGCCTCGGGACACCCACGAGCGGCATTAGGCCCCGCATCACCGAGACATCGCAAGACAAGTGCGGTAGACATGGGCGCATGCCCTCCCAATTTAGACTCGCCCCCCCCTCGTGCTTCCCCTTGCCCTCTCCTTGACGGTGGGCTGCGCTCACTGGAGTACCGAGAAGGTCAAGGGTGCCTCGCACGAGGTTTCGCGACGAGCCCTGGGAGCCCCACAGGTCGCTGAGACAACAGAGATGGGTGGCTCCGTTGGTGGCGCCGGCGCAACCGCATCGAATGGCGGCTCTACAGTAGGAGCCGGCGTGCTTTCTGGGAGCTTCGGCTCGACCAAACGTACTCACTGTATCCAGCAGTTCGAGATTAACTACGAGCAAGCGTTTGAGATGGTCCCCGATGTGAGCGGTCGCGGTGGCGATATCGCGGGCGCGGCAATCTCCGGGGGACTGGGGCTCCTGGTATTGGCTAGCGATGCAGAAAACCAAAACAACGGTTCGGGCCCCCCAAGCACCACGGGTTTTCTCGCTGGTGGTGCTCTCATCTCTGTTGGAGCTGCGTGGCTTGGCTACTCCATCTTTTCCCTGCCCAAAGGGCCACCTCCGGCTTCGGTTCCCGGCAAGACTCCCTGGAGCGAGACGAAGTTCGTTGAATCGACCGGTTGTGCATCAGGGGTTGGAGGGCCTGCAGCCAGGCCCGCGGTTGGGCCGCCGGCCGCACCAACTCGAGCCGTAGAAGAGAGACTCTTGCAGCTAGAAACACTGCGCAAGAACTCCCTCATTACCGAGGAAGAGTATCAAGAGAGACGCGTGATCTTGCCAGACCAGCTATAGCTCAGGTGTGAGATATGTGGGCATTGCACAGGCATGATTAGCCGGTGATGACTGCAGGCTGGCCCGCACCCTTGGCTTGTGAAAGGATCGCACGATGCGTACGAAGACCTGGACTGCATCGCTAGCTCTGGCCGCCACCCTCGCCTATGTCACTCCCGATTCGGCGCGGGCCGATGGCGGCACGGCTGGCGTCGACCTTCGCTACGGCAGTATCAACATCAACAATCCCTTCTTCGCCTTTCTTGTGGGCGATGACGACATCAGCCTCATCGGCATCGACATCTACGCAAACAAGGAGCTCTCGTCCGGACTCACCCTCGGTGGACGACTCCCAATCGCACACGCGCGCTTTGATGACGACGCGCAAACGACATTGGGCAACCTCACGATAGAGCTGCGTTACAAGCTGCGAAGTGCCCTGCATTCCCGCTCCTGGCTAGATTCCAGCTTCTCCATTGCCACAGCGGACGACGACGGCGAAGGCGCGCAAGTCGCCGCAGCCTTCGGTGCGTTTTGGATTCCAGATCCGGGGCTGTATTTGCCCAATACGAACACAGCCCGTCTCATCTACAACCAGCAGTGGAATCTGCAGCGCAACGCCCACGCAAACCGTGGGCTTTCCCTTGGTGTGGCAGCAGGAGCACAATTTCTCTCCATCGACGGTGCGGAAGATAGGTTTCGAATTCCTCTCATCATTGGCGCGCACCTAGGGCTCAGTGCCAAAGCCCAAGCCCTTGCGCGACTTAGCACCTACTGGACCAGCGGAGCCGACGACGGGGAAGACGATTTCCTACATCTACTCGAAGTCGGATTGAAGCTCGCCGGCGTAGGACAAGGCAGCCTCGAGATCCTCGCCTACCTGCCACTGGACGAGAGGTATCGCGATACCTTCGAAGTCTGGGGACTCACCTTTGGATTTCGCACCCGATTCTAGGACTCGAAGCATGCCACAGCAGCGATTCGCCCTAGGCGGTGACCTCGACATTGGACGACTCGGCTTTGGAGCCATGCGCATTTGCGGGAAGAGCGCGTGGGGCTGGCCAGCTGATCGTCGCCGCGTGTCCAAGGTGCTAGAGGCTGCGCGCGAAGGAGGCGTGAATTTCATAGACACTGCCGATGCTTACGGTCCAGAGACATCAGAATATCTCCTAGAAGAGGCCCTACACCCTTTCGATGGGCTTGTACTTGCAACCAAGGGCGGGCTCGTACGCGGTGGCCCCAGAGACTGGACGACCGACGGCCGGCCCGAGCACCTGATGCGCGCGTGCGAGAATTCGCTTCGCAGGCTTCGAGTGAGCTGTATCGACCTCTACCAACTTCACGCTATCGACGATGACGTGCCACTCGAAGAGTCTCTCGGCTGCCTAGTGGAACTCCAGTGCCAAGGCAAGATTCGCCACATCGGTGTTTCCAACTTCAGCGCCGAAGAACTCGCCCGCGGTCAGAAGGTCGCAACGATTGTTAGTGTTCAGAACCGCTACAATCTTCTCGATCGCAGCAATGAAGCGGTCCTTCGAACCTGTGAAGCCGCCGGTATTGGCTTCATTCCCTGGTATCCGCTCGCCACAGGAAAGCTCACTCGCGAATCTGCCCTCGAGAACATCGCCAAGAAACACCGGGCCAAGCCAGGACAAATCGCCCTGGCCTGGCTCCTTCACCGCTCACCGGTGATACTGCCGATTCCCGGCACCCACTCGGTCGCCCACCTTGGGCAGAACATCGCGGCACAGAAGATCCTTCTTGACGACGAAGACATGGCCGCACTCGCGGCCATGGCCTAGTAGCCCCGCTCCAAAGCCGGTAGTCTTGCCCGATGAGCGAAGTCGAGACCGAGAGCAAGAGCAAGAGCAAGAGCAAGAAGCCACGCGTTCTCAAGGATCGCCTTCAGGAACACATTGCCGAATATGGCCGCCTGGCCCTCGTCATCTTCGTCAGCCTCGGCATTCTCTCCCTTACCGGCTTCTACATCGCCATCAAGGCGGGCATCGACGTTGGCTCCACGTCGGGAACTACCGGAGCACTTGCCGCAGCATGGTTCGCTAACAAACTCACGATGCCCATCCGAATCGGCGCCACCTTGGTGCTCACGCCGATCCTCGCGAAGGTACTGCGCCGCCCCCCGAAGAGTGCTTCGCAGACGCCTCCCGCTAGCTGAGCACCCGCTCTAGAAAGCGAAGAGCAAAGCCAGGTTGGCATCAACCTGTGCACCGGATTTTGGGCGAACACAGCCGTCCTCGCCCTCTCCACACGGGCCGAGTTCATCGAATCCAGCGGTCACAGCAGCGATGGCATTGACCTCTGCAACAATCTTCATCGGGCCACCGAGGGACTTTGCATAGCCGAACCCGCCCCCAAAGAGCACGGGCCCCATTGCGGTCGTATCCGTGTCCATAGCCGCGTCGGTCGGATCTTTGATTTGCACCGTGTTTCGAATGACGCCGGCACCTAGGGCACCAGAGACCTGGATTCCCTCCCCTGATGGGCTCAGTGCATAGCGAACTCGCAGAAGCCCCGCTGGTGCAAAGGAGGCGTGGCCCATGACGTTGGCACCAATAGGGAAGCCCATGCGAAAGGCTCCGGAGACCGAGAGCTGGTCGCTAATGAAATAGCCAATCTCCGGCATCAAGTGCAATAGAGCCGGTGCGATGCAGCAATCGACTTGGCTATCGCTCTTCTCAGTCGGCCCTTGAACGTAGCCCCCACCAGTACCTGCGGCGACGCTCAGAAAAACACTGGGCCCCGACTTCTCCGAGAGAAGTGAGCCATCGTCCTTCTCACCTCCCAGTGAATCGTCACTATCGGAAGATACAGAGCCTCCGGAAGCGGCGGACACTTCGATGATATTCGGAGAGCCGCTCGTGCCCTTGTGCTCGAGCTCTTTGCCGTCGGAATCCACCGCGGCAATGTAGTAGTGCACAAACTCGCCTTGCACTGCGCGAGTGGGAATGTTGCCCACGTACTCGCAGCTGCCGGTCTTCTTCATTGAAGCTCTCGAGAATTCGAGTTGCCCCTCGCCCCGGTAGTAGACCAGGACGCTAGCTGCGTCGATGTCAGAGCCGAGGCGTGCGCGCATCTCTGGCGCAGAGCCAGAGGCAGCCTCGTCGACGAGTTCATGAGCCAGTCCATCAATGCTGCAATCGCCGCCGCTCGTTCCGACCTTGCCCCGAGCGGCCTCAAGGAGCTCACTCATCTCAGGTGTGCTGTAGGCGACACTGAGCTTGACCTCGGCATCCACACCGAGGGCGTTCTCAAACGCCTCACTCGCCTTGTCTTCTTCGCCAAGCCCCGAGAAGTAGACGATTCCGAGGTTTAGATAGGCGGAGGCAAGCTCAGGCCCCCTGGTATCGTTGCCCTCGCCAATATTGATGGCCTCCATGAGGAGAGACTTGGCAGCCTCGAATTCCATCATGTCGTACTCGCCCATGCCCTGCTCAGTCTTCGTCTTGATCCTCTTGGCACTCTTCCGGTCGGCGAGCGCACTCGTTGGCAAGGCGAGAGACACAGCGGCAACACCGCCCAGAGCGAGGCTCAAGGCAAAGAGAGTCTTATTCACGTAGCGCATTCGTCCCCCTCATACCAAAGAACTCGAGAATCTCCGAGCATTACCGTTGGCGAAGTGCCAGCGGTGGGGCTCCACAGGTGTAGGAGACCAGACCAAAGCGCCGATGGCGCCCAACACCCGCGTTTGTTGGCGAAACCAAGCCCGTTGGAAGCCAGCGCCAACTCATTTGGCACCAGATTCCTAGCCCTATCTACCTGTGATCAGGAACTCAACTCGGCGATTCTGCTCGCGCCCAGCGTTGGTTCGGTTGTCAGAAAGCGGGATTTCCTCGCCGAAGCCCTTCGCTGCCATGCGATCCGCACCAACGCCCTGGCCAATTAGGTATGTGCGCACCGAGTTGGCTCGCCCTTGGGAAAGCCTGAGATTGCGAGCATTGCGCCCGCGACTATCGGTGTGTCCCTCTACCTGAATACTGATCTTTGGATTGTCTTTGAGAGCCATGGCGACTTCGTTGAGCAAGCCAAAGGAGACCGGCTTGATGGTCGTCTTGTTGGTATCGAAGTAGACGGTCTGCCTTATCTCGATCTTCTTGGCTGTAACGACCACGTTCTTGTACTTGGCAGGGCAACCGTCGGCGGTGGCGGCTGGCTGGTCTGGGCACATATCGACCTTCTTGGGGCACTCGAGTACGCCATCACCGTCGTTATCACAGTCTGGACAGCCATCGTCATCCTCAAAGCCATCGTCATCCTCAGCTTTGTCTGGACACTGGTCGATCCTATCGGAAAGCCCGTCCTCGTCATTGTCGACGTCGGGGCAGCCATCATCATCTTTGAAGCCGTCTTTGTCCTCGGCATTATTGGGACAATCGTCGATGGTATCGACGATGCCGTCCTGATCGTTATCGAGATCGGGGCAGCCGTCCGCATCTTTATAGTCGTCCAGATCTTCTGGACGACGGGGGCAATCGTCGGTGCTATTGGGCACCCCATCTCCGTCGGAATCCTCGTCCGCCGGTGGTTGAACTCGCCTCGGAGCATTCACGCAGCGCCCCATAGGCGACATGCTCAGCGCCTCATTGGCGTTCTTCTCTGCTACCGCAAGCTCTTCTTTCGCTCGGAAATAGTCGCCCTCGTCGTACTCAGTTTGAGCAAATGCATGATGCGACTCCGCCATCGCAAGCTGCACAGGAGCGCAGGTTTGTGCGCCATTCTTTCGGGCGGCGGCGATCGTCTCGCCTACAGCTGTAGTGCGAGTCTTCAGAGCTGCGCCAGCGCATCCCAACGTCATGCCGCAGGCAGCCAAGAGAGCAAGTGCAATTCCAGAGCGGCGGCCTAGTGCGGACAGAGATGTTGGTGAGGACAGAGGTGGCTGTGCCATGGGGGAGGTGGAGTTCGCTGTGGAGCTCGCTATGGAGCTCGCTGGAGTCATGGCGTCTCCTCCGTCTCGTCATGGAGTAGATTGTCTTCTTCGTCCGCGCGTGCCTCATCGGAACTCGGGTCGATGATCTCGATCTCGTCATCTGCTGGCACAAGCTCCGGGCGACTTCCCGGGTCTCGGGCGCGCTCGATAGCCACACTTCTCGCCTTGCGGGCAGCTTTTTCCGAACGCTTGCCAAAACGATTCGCAGCTTGGAAGTCAGCGGCAGCCGCTTCTTCTCGCGCCTTGTGCAGGTACTCAACAGCGAGGGTGTACCAATACGGTGCGTGCTTATCGGCTTTCACGGCCTTGGCTGCCGCCACCTGCGACGAGGCTTTGCGAGTCACCTGATTTACATATTCGATCGGGCCACAGGCGGCCACCATCAAGAAACAGAGCAGGATTAGGCAGCACCGAGGTGCCCTTCTGACCACCTTGGTAGCCGTGCTACTGAGTGCTTCGCGTCGTTGCATGTGGGCGGATTGACCCTAGCACCCACGGAAGCCCGGGGTCAAAGCACCAAGACCTGGCGTTTCGGACCAGGGCACGAAGCAGCTTACGCCCAAGAAGAACGCATCGCTAGCGGCTTACGGTTCGCCGGCTATCGCGGACCAACTCCACTGCCACGTACCCCGCGGAGGTCAAGACCGCGAGCAGCAAGGCCACGAGGACGTAGCCCAACTTGACGTCCATAATCGGCAGCGCCCGGCCATCGTGAAACTCTCTGTAGGTGCCGTAGCTGCCGAGTCGACTCCACAGAAGGATCACCAGCAATACGCTCAACACCGCGCCGGAACCGACGAGGACCCTAAGCACGCTATGTCGATTCGCTTGAATGAGGCGGCATCCGAGATACCACCCAACAGCAATCATCGCTGCATGGGCCACAAGCAAGGGAAGGATCGCGAATCCTGGAATGGTATTCGGGTCGACGAGGTACATCCAAGCCCACGAGGGGTGCGCGATGTACAGATAGCAGGTGATCGGCATCATGATCATGCCGATGAACATGAGCAAGATAAGCCCCGCAGGAGACGCAAAGAGACCATCGGCACGCAATCGCGTGCGTGCGCAAAGTGCAAAGGCTAGCCCGAGGCTGAGCTTGGTGATGAGGTCGATGGGAATGGCCAAACGCTATCTCAGAAGTACGCCGGCACCAAACCGGCTACCCGAGATCATCGGGAGCGGAGGACTTTCGATCGCTCGAAGGAGTCGATTGCTTGGCCTTCGGAGTCTCTGAGGCCGGCTTGGCCGTCGGTGGAGCAGAGACTCGGGTTTCGACCGAGGAATCAACCGGACTGCCAACTTTGGCCACGGGCAGACGAGGAGGACCTCCTCGTGCACTCTTCTTCGGCTGGGCTGATGGCGCTGCTCCAGGGCGCTTGCGCCGCGGAAGTTTGGGTGGGCGCGGTGTCGCTCCTATGGCGACACGCGTGCGATCCGAGGAAGCCCCATCCTCCTCGCTCTTCACCCCAGCTGGCGCCGACGTGACAAGTTCCTCAATATCGGCAGCCACCAACACCCGCGTCTTCTCATGCTGCTTCATGCCCTTCCCGGTCGTCGACTTGGCAGCCGAGCTGCGAAACGGTTTGGCCTTCGAGTGGTTTGCAGGGGGAATGCTCTGATGGTCTTGGGGCGCCGAGATGCTCGTTGCCTCGCCGTCAAAATCACTCTCATCAATCGGCCGAGCATGCTCAATACGCGCAGTCTTGCTTTGCAACTCGCCAGCGACGAGCCCTTCGTCGAGGCGAGGAGTGACAACAGTGCTCGATCTAGCGGATCCAATATCGACACTACCGGTATCTTCGATGACAGCCAACGCAACATCCCACTCCGAAGTGCCCTCTTCGATGGCTTCCGTCTGCAGAAACCCTGAGATGTCCTGGCTAGAGCGCTGCATATGCTCGGCCCCACTCCGAACAGGCAAGGCTTCAACTCGCGTAACGTCCCCTGTATCCACCGAGGGAGAATTCACCGCAAAGGCATCATCGGAGCCAATCTCGTTGCCTGCGTAGTCTTGGGATGTGTCAGATTGCGAACTCTGCCCAACGCTCAAGGCTAGCCCGAGTTCAGTGATAGGAGCCAACCTAGGATCGCCGACGCCAGGCTGTCCCAGGCGTTCGCGGAATGCGTCTTGCTCGGCCAGCCAATCGTAGGCTCGCCGCAAGCTGCGCCTTGTCCCGCTTGCCGTACAGTTGGCGCGAACCATCTCGTAGCCCCTGCCTGCGACTCGATCTCGCAATTTCGCATCGCGAAGCAGCAAGAGAATCTTCTCGGCAAGGTCGTCTGGGGCCCCGGACTTGAAGAGAAGCGCCTCTTCCCGATCGCGGAAGAGCATCGTAACGGTGCCACGAGAGGGGGCGACCACGGCGCGGCGACACGCCATGTATTCGAGGATCTTCGAGGGAAATAGCGCAGTCGGCTTTGGCTCGAGTTCGGCAGCCCCCGGTGCCACACAGACGGTAGCTCGAGCAATGACAGCCGGTGCCAATTCGTGGGGGACTTCGCCAAGCAAACGAACTCGCCCCGCAAGCCCCAGATCGAGAACCGCCGTTTCGAGCGACTCCATAAACGGTTTCGTCGCTGGCCCGGCCAGGACTAGAATCGCATCTGATACCGCAGCAACATCAAGCATCGACCTAAGTAGAACTCGCACCCCCCGTCCAGGAGTCAGTGAGCCGAGATAGAGAATAACGGGCGCCCTTTCCTCATTGAGGGCTTCCCAATCGAATCTATCGACATTGACCCCGGGCGGGACCACATGAATTTTCGAGGCGTTTGTGAATCCGACCAAGTACTGCTTGGCTGCTTCGGTCGGCACGAGTATCAAGTCTGCCCGTCGGACGCATGTCTGCTCCGCTCGCTCCAGTTCTGTCGACGTCGCCAAATCGGCTAGAACCGGCTCTGCCATTGGCGAGCGGGCCAAGTCGAAGACGGTCGCATAGCCCTGAGTCGATTGCACTTCCAGTGCCGTGACGCCGCTCCAGCCGTCGCGAAAATGTACGACGTCGTACTCTGCGCCCTCTAGCTGCCGCCGCAGGGCTCTTCGGAAGACCTCGATTTGCGAGGACAAGTCTCCGCCAGGCAGAGGCACTCGAAGATACCGAGTTCCTCCAACGCGCTCAACATGGCCCTGGTCCTCGCGACGCACGCTCAGCACATCAACCTGGTGCCGGCGCTGTAGGCCGTCGATGATGTGCCCCAACTGCACCCCGGGCCGTCCCGGCGACGGAATACTGCAGAAGCCAGTAATTAGAATTCGAGCCACTAGTGCTTGAAAGGATCGCCTTTGCGCCTCGAGTTGGCAAGGGCATCAAGCAACGCAGCGGCAGTATGCGCGACTCGGGCGAGTTGCCCGGGCCGAATCTTCTCTGTTGTATCCGTCCCTTGGTGATAGTCGTTGTGCAGCCCGGTTGAGAAGTGTATGGCCCCGATCCCCTGGCGACGGAACCACCAATCGTCGGTGCGGTCGTGCAATGTGAAGAGTTCCAGCAAACGGGCGGGAACTCGAATGAGATGTAGTCCAACTTCGCTTGCGGCCTTCTCTGCCACCGGGCCGAGAGTCTCATCAAACTCGAGCCCCACAACCGCCGCCGCTTCCGCTTGGTCGGCCCCGGCCTCGAAGAAATTGCGGCCAACCATGTCGAAATTGATAACTGCACGCGTCTTGGCTAGGGGCCACAGGGGATCGTGCACATAAACTCCCGAGCCAACCAAGCCATCCTCTTCGGCGCCAAATGAAATGAAGATAACGGTATGCCCGTAGCTGCGCGCCGCACGAGAGCGGGCGATCCCCAGCAGTACAGCCAGGCCGGACGCATTGTCATCTGCTCCTGGGTAGAGCTGACCACTTCGTACTCCCAAGTGGTCGTGATGCGCCGACACGACCACGGCTTGGTCGCCCCCCCGCTTGATGGCGATGATATTCTCGGCATGCCGTCCTCGAATTGGCTGCCGCAAAACCTTGTAGCCAAGCCGCTCGAACTCCTCAGAGATATGATTCGACGCCAGTTTGCTGCCCGCCTGATAGGAGCCACGCCCTTTGAACATCTCCGAGCAGAAGAACTCAACGTCGGCCATTAGCGACTCGGCAGATAGCGGCCCCGACCTATCTTCGATGACTGGTGTTGTCCCCCCGCGACTCCCACCTTTGCAGGAGCAGGCAAGCACCAGCAATATATGGCCGATTATCCTGCGAAGGCCCACGTCGCCAAGCATATCGCAGACGGCCAACAGTGGTGGCAAGAGGCCCAAATCCCGGCTATTCTCCGATACCATGAGCAAACCTAGCGCCAAGACGCCTCTTCTCATCTCCCTCGCCCTCGTCATTGCGGGGCTCGTCTTGGGGGCAGTGGGCGGCTTCGCCAGCGGCTCCATACTAGGCGGAGTCATAGCCTGTGCCGGGTCCATTCCGGCTATCTGGGGCGCTTGGACAGGCATGCAGGGAGAGACGCAAGCTGGTCTCGCAGGTGCCATCGGTATGCTCGTGCTCTCTCTCGGTACCGGAGCTCTATTGATCCTGCTTGGTATCTTCGACTGGATTAGTTAGCGCTTCCGGTTGAAAGAAGTCTCATGTTCCTTCGACGAACGCTTTCTGCGGGCACATTCTTCCTAGGGCTCACCTGCTCTGCGTGCACGTCATCAGCAGAAGAGCAGCCCACCTCAGATAAACCTGTCGCTGCGGCTCCGATAGCTAAGCCGGCCCCCACTCCACAGCCTTCGCCAAACACCCCAGCAAAGGTGGTGCACGTTGGTGACAAGGTCATGGGCACCGTCGTCGACATCACGATGTGGACCGACGACGAGCCCGGAGCCCAAGCAGCAGCCAAGGCTGTCTTCGATGAATTCAGGCGCGTCGACGCCCTGATGTCCTCATGGCTTCCCGACAGTGCAGTCGCGCAAATCAACAATGCTGCTGGGCGCAGCGGCGTCGTCGTAGGCGACGAACTCATGGAGCTCATCGGCACCGCATTGACAGCGGGCAAAGAGAGCCTGGGCGCCTTCGACATCACCGTCGGTGCGTTTCGGGGGCTGTGGAAGTTCGACCAAGACATCGATGGCACCATTCCGAAGAAGAGCGACGTGATTGCTCGTACCAAACTCGTCAGCTACAAGAACGTTCGCCTAACCCCAAAGAAGCGCACCGTGAAACTCGCCCGCAAGGGCATGCGAATCACCCTGGGTGGTATCGCCAAGGGCCACGCCGTCGATCAATCCGTGGCCATCTTGCGAGCAAAGGGCTATAGCGATTTCATCGTGCAATCCGGAGGTGACCTCTTCGTCTCGGGGACACGAGGCGATCGCAAGTGGCGCGTTGGCATCCGCGATCCCCGGGGAAGTCGCGACGCCACCTTCGCGGTAGCGGAGGTGGCGAATCGAACATTCTCGACCTCCGGCGACTACGAGCGCTTCGTCATCAAGGATGGTGTTCGATATCACCACCTTCTGGACCCCGCGACAGGGCGGCCCTCCACTCGCTCACGCTCGGTAACGGTCCTCGCTCCCAACGCACTCACCGCAGACATATGGTCTACCGCCCTCTTCGTCCTGGGACACGAGCGCGGCATGAAGATCGTCGAAACCCGCGCGGAGCTCGACGCAGTCTTCGTCGACAAAGACAATCACGTTCACATCTCGAGCGGCCTACAAGGCACTCTTCGGGTTCTCAAAGAGCCAACGCCCGGCATCTAGATCGGCCTGCTATCCAGAGCGGCCGACTACGCGATCGGTGTTTTTCTTTCAAAACACCAACCAGCTTCCGAAGGAAGCGCAATACGGAGCGTTTGCGAAGCAAAACGCTCTAGTGACTCTGGTGATGCAATGGGCATCAGAATTACTAGGGCCTGAACGGGCGCTCATCCTCTCCGCGTATGGGCGAAGCAAGACGACGCGCGACGGCCTGCTGCTCTTGCTCGTCGAGGCGACGCACGTAGACCCCAGCGGCTTCGATGGCTCGCGCACCAAAGAACCCCTCGGACACCGCGTATTCGACTTCGATGACCATGAAGGGGTCGTCGCCAATCCAGAGAAGCTCGTGCTTGCGGGGAATGCCTACCCAGGATGAGAGCGTGAATTTCTCACGACTTCCGTCTTCGTTGAGAACAACTAGGGTAATGCGGTCTGTTGCAGTCATGCGTTGCCTTGCAGGTGTAGCCCAGTGGACGTTGTACCTCTCTTTTGGGATGAGAGCATCAAAAAGCTGGCTCTCTCGAGCTTTCTCGACTCACAGCGAAGCTCTATTTGCAGGGCTCGCCCTAGCCCTCTCACAGGCCAAGAAGCTTCTTCGCATCGACATCCGGTGGTCGCACGACCAATTTGTCGGCGCCACCAATACGAGCGTGCACGACTTCGGCAACCGCGGTGTACGCAGCCTTTTCGAAGGCGCGAACCGAGGCAATATTGTTGCTGCCAATCAGCGCCCAACTCTTGTAGATATCGCGCTGACGCAGGACCGTTGCGAGGTGCTCGAGCATCGACGGTGCCAGCGAACGACCGCGAGCCGAGGGCGCCACGAAAATGTCATGAATGTAGGCCTCGCCTGGCCCCACCGCCAGATGTCGTTCTATTTCCGGAACCAATACGCGTTTGCACGAGCACCAGGAGATTCCGGCGGGACGCTCGTTTAGGCGGGCCAGAACAGCCAAGTCATCGTGCTGCCAAGCCTTCCGGATCTGTCCTTCATCGAGATGCAGCCCCTCTAAGAACAGTTCTCTATCCGAGGCTTCCATCGCGCCAAAATCTGTCTCAGTGAAGAGCTCGATCGTGAGCCCTGGCGCATTGGAAACGCCCCGAGTCCACAGTTCGCCTCGATACAACTGTAGTCGCTCAAGCCCCGCGACATTGGCGGCCGCAGTCCTGATCTTCGACCAAGCAGCACGGGCTCCCGCCGCGGCGGCAACTGGGGCATCTTTTGCCACGTGCATCTTGCGGCGCACCTTGCCGTAGGTTCGTGCGAGCGAGGCGGCTGATGACGTGCCGAAGACGCTGAGCTGCACGGCCCTGCTTTGCGTCGTTGGCATCTGTGGGAGACCGTGCTCGGTGGCGCCTTCACTAATCTCGAGGGAGCGAAGTCCTCGTTTTCTGGCCGCAAAGGCTTCTGCTGCGAGCAGTCTCGGCCCTGCTTCCCCGGTCTCAGGATCCACAGCGAGCGCCAAGACAACAGATCGGCCTCCATCGTCGATTATCAATGCCGCTGCGACGGCCTGCCCGTCCACGTCGTCGAGACGGGCAAGACGAGCTTTGCCCTCCTGCCCCAGCGGCAGCGCGATGTCCTCAAGCAAGTGGATTGCCTGCCTGTCCGCGAACGGACTCGCCTCTTCGCGATGAGCCCACTCAAGCCGGGAGAGCCTTCGCAAGATCGCCAGCCCCTTGCGCAGTTTGCCAGCTTCTCCAACGTAGGCGGAAGCCCGCTTGTCTCTGGGAGTTTCTTCTTCGTCACTCCCCGTGGCCTGCAACTCGATGCGCCAGACTCCACCGGCGCTACTGGAGTCAACAGGCCGCCCTTTGCTCGCCAGCCGGCTCACCATGTGAGCTCGTGCGGGCTCAGGCTCTTCAAGTGGCTCAAGATCGAGTACGTCCCAATCACCGGCATGCGATGCCAAGTAGTCGGCCAGTGCCACACCAACTTTCTCTTCGTAGCCCGGCGCTGCGAGAATGCCAAGAGTAGGAGGACGCGGCCCTGCGTCCCCCATGAGTCGAACTTCTTCGAGTTTACGAGAGGGGGAGCGCTTCGCGTGTCGCTTGTAAAAGGGCGCTAGACCGACAAGTCGATCGTCGTCGTAAACCGCCAGCAAGAATAGCTCGGCGCCCAGCTGTCGCTGATACGCACGCCACCAACTCAGAAGCCAACGCGGCCCCCGAAATAGAGGAGAGACACCCGCCTCGTCCGCCATCTCCTGCCAGTCGTTGGCGAGGGAGTGCAGTGCCTCTGCTTCTTCAATTACCTCAAGCCGAATCGCCATAGCGCGCGCAACATACCAGCTCGTGATGGCGATAGGGCAATGGGCCTCGCCTAGATAGGGGCGAGGCTCACCCCGGAGCTTCTAGCTCGGCTTGCGGCGAATGACGGCTGCAAAGAATCCGTCACAGCCGTGCAAATCCGGCCGCGTGACCATGAATCGCCCCGAGGGATCCACCACTTTGTCACCTCGCTCAGCTCCCCAGACTTCGCGAGGGCTGATGATCTCTAGATCGACCCGCCCCTGCATCAGCTTCTCGACGATATCCTCATTCTCGCTTTTGAGTACGGTGCAGGTCGCGTAGATGAGACGCCCTCCTGGAGCAACCAGTTCCAGCGCTCGACTAGCGATATTGAGTTGCTGGGGTGGCATGCGATCGAGTTCGGCCTGACTCAGGCGCCAACGAGCCTCCGGGTTGCGTCGCAGCGCTCCAGTGCCCGTGCAGGGAGCATCCACTAGGACACGAGCTGCGGTGCCGACGATCTTCTCGAAGGGCGCTGGGAGAGCGACCCTGGAGGCAGAGGAACCGCTCTCATGATCGAGTTGCACAACCTGAATATTGGTGGCCCCTGCCCGCTTGGCGCGCCGGCGCAATTCAGTGAGCTTGCGCTTGTCGACGTCGCTTGCCATGAGGCGCCCACGGTTGTTCAGCATCGCCGCTAGCGAGAGAGTCTTGCCTCCAGCCCCAGCGCAGAAGTCTACAACCAGCCCCTTGGGCGGAGGTGCCACAAGCTCCGCAATGAGCTGCGATCCCTCGTCTTGCGCCTCAAAGAGACCCTCGCGAAAACTCGCAAGACCAAAGAGGTTGGTTCGAGTATCGACCTGGAGGGTGTTGGTGCCGAGTACGCCAGCCGTGGTCTCGATGCCCTCTTGGCTCAGTCTCTCTTGGAGCGCAACGCGATCGCCTTTGAGCGTGTTGGCGCGAATGCTCATGGGAGCCCGGTGATTAAGCGAGGCTGCGAGGGCCTCGGCTTGCGCAGCTCCAAGCTCCTCGACAAAGAGATTGGCGAGGAAGTCGGGAAGTGAATGGCGGGCAGCGATGCGTTCGACGGGCTTGCGCAGCGCGTCGAGTTCCGTGTCGACAGCCGCGACCTTTGCCCAATCTAAGTCGGCGTGATGCTGCGCTGCGTCTTCGACGGAAAGACCGTGCTCCAAGACCAGCGCTGCCAATAAGCGCTTACTGTCTGGAGCGCGTCCTACCGAGCGCAATCCCCCAGCTTCAATGGCCAGATCGATACGGCGAGCGTGCCGAATCATCGTGTAAAGCACCTCTGCGACAAATCGTCGCTCAGATGAGCCGAGCGAACGCTCGCGGCGAAAGACCTTGGCCAGACGATCCGTGGCAAAGCCCCAGTCCATCCGTGTTTGCTGCCACAACTCTGCGATGAGCGAGTTGCACTCACCACCACGAGTCGAGGCAGAACGAAGCAGCTCTTGCTCTTGCGATTCTTCTGGATTCGTCATTGAATTCCACCTCCCACATTGAGAGGTACTCCCTAATAATATGTCGTCTACCAGTAAGACACCTAAGAACGCCAAGAAAAGCTCTCTCAAAGAGCGCGGAAATCTCTTTGATATCGCCATGACTCAGGTCGAGAAAGCGGCCGACGTCGTTGGCCTTACGCCCAAGGTCCGAGCGATCCTGGCTCAACCAAAGAATGAACTTATCATCAACTTCCCCGTCGAAATGGATGACGGTACTTGGAAGATGTTCAAGGGCTACCGAGTCCAACACAACAACTTGCTCGGCCCGTACAAAGGCGGCATGCGCTACCACCACGAGGCAAATCTCGATGAGATGAAGGCTCTCGCTTCGTGGATGACCTACAAGAGCGCGCTGCATGACATTCCATTCGGCGGTGGCAAAGGTGGCGTTCGCGTTAACCCAAGTACTCTGTCACTGCGCGAGAAGGAGCGACTCACTCGTCGCTTCACCCACGCCCTCGGCGACAACATTGGTCCCGAGTGGGACATCCCTGCCCCCGACGTCGGCACCGACGGTCAGGTCATGGTTTGGATGATGGACACGTACATGAACGTCGCTGGCTACAGCGACAAGAATGCCGTCCGCCGCGTCGTTACCGGAAAGACCATCCACTCCGGTGGCTCGCATGGTCGCTCCGAAGCAACCGGCCTCGGAATCGTCTTCTGCATCGAAGAATGGGCGAAGGATAACGAGCTCGTTCTCGATGGCTGCACCTTCACCGTACAAGGCTTCGGCAACGTCGGCTCTCACCTCGCCAACTTGCTTACCAAACGCGGCGCTGTGCTTGTCGGCTGTGGTGACCACGGCGGCTACATTGCCAACCCGGAGGGACTCAACCCTCACAAGCTTCGCCAGTACATGGCGAAGAGTGGAACGGTCGCCAAGTATCAAGGTGCTAAGGAAATCACTCGAGAAGAGTTCTTTGGACTTGAGTGCGACATCTTCATTCCTGCGGCCCTCGAACTTGAAATCGGACCAAACGAGGCGAAGAGCCTCAAATGCAAGATGGTCATCGAGGGTGCAAACGGGCCGACGTATCCTGAGGCCGAAAAGATTCTCAAGGAGCGAGGCATTGAGGTCATTCCCGATGTGCTAGCGAATTCCGGAGGCGTGGTTGTCTCGTACTTTGAGTGGCTTCAGAACAAGCGCTCCGAACGTTGGGAGCTTGAGGACGTGCGCGAGCGACTTGCGCGACGCATGTCCAACACCTATCGCGCGGTTCATCAGTGTGCGCAGCAGCGCAAGCTTGATATGCGAACGGCGACGTACGTAATTGCGCTTGAGCGATTGCAGCACAGCTACGCTGAGCGCGGGATTTTCCCTTAGCAGGTGAAGTTGGGCACTTGCTATGCAAAGTGCCCCGTCCCTGCCGAGACGGCACTCTCAAGCTCTGCGAGACGCGAGCAACGAGCTCTACGAGACCCGAGCTACGAGACCCGAGAGTCTTTTCTCTCTTCTCTTGGAAATGGCACTGTAGCCCGCTTCGCGGCTTCGTCATTGACATGAGCTCCGGCTGCGGGCTGTGGGGTTTTCTTTTGAGAAAGGAAACTACCTATGTCGAGTGTGTATTCGGTGACTTTGGAGATGGTTAGGGAGGTTGCGCTTCTCATTGATGTGATTGGTCGCCACGATAGGGATTTGGCTCGGCAGTTGCGGCGGAGTGAACCCCTTACCAATCGCCCTCCTGCGCTGTGCATCTAGAAGGTGTAGAGCCAATGCATGGGACGAAAGAGAAACGGCCGAGACGATATTTCTCGGCTTGAAACGGTGCGCCGCTGGCGCTCCAGTGGAATATCGGGCCGC
>JAAEPE010000288.1 GCA_024222395.1 Myxococcales bacterium | reverse complement strand
GATGGGCTCGCGGCCGCTCACTCCGTTGGCATCGTGCACCGCGATTTGGGGCAAATGACGAAATGAGCAACGCTGCAATAGGGAAAGCAGGACCATCAGAACGGTCATTGTTTACGCTCGGCGGTCTAGGTGCTCGGTGGCCTGGGAGCTACGGCAACTATTCGTTCTTGATGCCGAGCGACTTCATCTTCTTGTAGAGATGAGAGCGCTCAAGCCCCAACTCTTTGGCCGTATTGGACACGTGGTGGTCATTATTCGAAAGAGCCTCCACAATGATCTCTCGCTCTGCTGCGGCCACCAGTTCTTTTAGCGATACGCCGCTCTTGTAGGCACCGCGAACACTCCTAACGGTAGGAATAGCATCTTGAATCTCCTCCGGCCCAATCTCCTCCGCGCCACCGGAGAGAATCAAGAGCCGCTCGATAGAGTTCTTTAGCTCGCGAACGTTGCCAGGCCAACTGTGTTGCATGAGTAGCGAGACAGCTTTGCTGCCAATGCGAGCCGCTGACATATCGTTGCTCTCGCAGGCCTGTTCTAGGAATAATTCCACTAGTTCTGGAATGTCGGAACGCCTATCACGCAGGGCGGGCAACTCTATGGGGACGACATTGAGGCGGTAGAAGAGATCTTCGCGAAATCGGCCATCGGAGATCTCTTCCGCCAGATTCTTGTTCGTTGCGGCGACCACCCGGACGTCGACTTTGATGGTCTCGTGCCCGCCAACTCGCTCAAGCTCACTTTCCTGCAAGACCCGCAGGACCTTGGCCTGAGCGCCGGCATTCATGTCACCCACTTCGTCGAGAAAAATGGTGCCGCCGTCCGCGAGTTCGAACTTGCCTCGTCGCTGCTGCGTTGCCCCGGTGAAGGCCCCCTTTTCGTGGCCGAAGAGCTCCGACTCGATGAGCTCCGATGGGATCGCCGCGCAGTTTAGCTTGATGAAGGGCTCGGATGCGCGCTTCGAATTGTTGTGGATTGCCCGGGCGACGAGCTCCTTGCCCGTGCCATTTTCTCCGGTAATCAGCACGCGGCCATTGGTGGGCGCCGTCTTGCCAATCTTGTCGAAGATGCTCGCCATGGCTTTGCTAGAGCCAAGCATTTCGAAATCACCTTCAACCTTGGCGAGGAGCTCGGCCTTTTCTTGCCGCAGTTTTGAAACGCCCAGGCTATTCTGAATAGTGAGCAGGAGCTTGTCGGAGCCGAGTGGCTTTTCGATAAAGTCGTAGGCACCGAGCTTGGTCGCACTCACTGCCGTTTCTATCGTCGCGTTGCCCGACATCATGACCACGATCACAGATGGATGCTCTTCTCGGATTGCCTCCAGGACCTCAATGCCATTCATCTCGGGCATCATGACGTCGAGCAACACCAGGTCGATCTCGTGTTCAGCAAGCTTCTCTAGGCCAATACGCCCAGAGCCAGCGACCTCAGCCTTGTAATCCTCGAGCTCCAGAGCACGTCTCACAGAACTGAGGATATTGGGTTCGTCGTCGATGACCAGGACGGTGGAGCGAGCCATATACTTCAATTAATAGCATCGCTAGCCAGCTGGGCCACGCGCAATCGCGGCTAAGTTGACGGATCCGTGGGAGGGGAATACGTTCGCGCTGCGATGCGTTTTCTAGCTTCTCAACTCACCTTTGGGCGTCTTGGTGCACTGCTTTCACTGCTTTGTCTCGGCCTTGTGCTCACGGGCTGTCCAGATAAGAAGCCCAAGTTTCCCAACTGCAAGACCGACAAAGACTGCAAAGACGGTCAGCACTGCTTTCAGAAGCACTGCTCGGAGTGCAGTGAGGACTCCCATTGTGAGGAGTTTGAAACGTGCGACCGCGGCACTTGTATCCTGGGGGACGGCATGTGCCGCACCAACGACGACTGCACTGCGGGCCAAATCTGCGAAAACAACGAGTGTAACGCTTGCGAGAGCGATTCGGAGTGCGGCCCCGACGCACGCTGCTCCAACGGCGCCTGTCTTGAGCGTGGCAGCTGCAATGAAGACGAGGACTGCGCCGATGACGAAGACTGCATCGACGGCACCTGCCAGCGAGCGGGCCGGCTGACACCACCCAAGCTCAGCTGCAGCCTCGATAGCGTTTACTTCGGTCTCGATGAGTTCTCTATCCCCGAAGACTCAAGAGAGGGCCTCCATGACACCAGCGTATGCATTCAGCAGGGTGACCAGCGCAACGTCTTTGTCGAAGGTCACACCGACGAGAGCGGTACCGACGAATACAACATCGCCCTGAGTGAAAAGCGAGGCCGCAGCGTGGCCGATTTTCTCGCCCGATTGGGCATTGACCCGGCCCGGCTTCGTGTCATTCCAAAGGGAGAGACCGAAGCAACCGGGACCGACGAAGACTCGCGTTCGGAAGAACGTCGAGTGGATTTCGAGTGGCAGTAATGAAGAACCTAAGAATTTTACTCATCGCACTCATCGCCACCCAAAGCGCAGCCTGTTTCTGGGTTACCACGAAACACGAAGGCAAAAGCTTGCGACGTGACGTCAATAGGATTGACGAAGTCGTGAACACGCAAGAAAAGAGTCTCGGTAGCTCTGTGAAAAAACTCAAGAGCACACTCGACGAGGCAAGCAAGCTCCTGGCCCGCAACAGTGCAGACCTTGGTGCTCAGTTTGACGAGCTAGAAAGTGAGAACGCTCGTCTCACTGGGCTAGTCATGGAGGCAAAGCGCTACGCAAACCAGGTCTACACCGACACGCAAGCCTTCGAGAAGCGGGTTGAGACCTTGGAGGCTCGCCTCGCCGCGCTGGAGGGCAAGGCGTTCCAACCACCCAAGGTGCAGGACGCGAGCGAACTCTACGCAGAAGGCATGAGAGCCTTCCGCGCCAACGACTACAACAAGGCGCGCGAGATCTTTCGCAAGCTCGTGATCAAGTATCCGGGGCACGAGAAGGCTGACGATGCCCAATTCAATAGGGGACAGACCTATTTCGTCCAGAAGAACTACAAGAGCGCCCTAGAGGAGTTCCAATCCGTCTTTGACAAGTTTCCTCAAAGCTCTCTCGCCGACGATTCGATCTTCCGTGCTGGCGAATCCGCGGAGAAGCTCAAATGGTGCACAGACGCCAGGGCCTACTTCGGCCTCTTGCGGAAAAAGTACCCAAAGTCTGACATGGCCGGAAAGGCCAAGAAGAAGGGCGTATTTCTCAATAAGAACGCCAAGAAGAAGAGCGTCTGCCAGAGCTAGGCCAAGCTATGAAGTATCAGAAATCCAAGCTCATCTTTCTCGGGCTACCACTACTCGTTCTCTTCTTTGCAGGCCTCGCAATGACGGCCTTTCTCTCTGTGAATCTACTCGTTCAGGGCCTTCGGGCCGGTGCGATAGGGCAGATAGCACTAGGCGGGATCATCTCGGCGATGTGGCTATTCATGCTCTACAAGACTGCGCAAGCCCGGCGCCGCGTTACCGGGTAGAGTTGGCGGCCCATGAGTGCCGCTTCCGCAGAATCGCCGTTTGAACTCGTATCACCGTTTGAGCCCACGGGTGACCAGCCCGAGGCAATCCGCCAGCTAACAGCCGGTATCGGCCGCGGTGATAAGCACCAAACCCTGCTCGGAATAACAGGTTCAGGAAAGACCTTTACGGTCGCCAATGTGATCCGAAACCACGGACGGCCCGCGCTCATCATGGCGCCCAACAAAACGTTGGCGGCTCAGCTCTACGGCGAATTCAAGTCGCTCTTCCCGCACAATGCTGTGCACTACTTCGTTAGCTACTACGACTACTATCAGCCCGAAGCCTACGTCGCGAGCACCGATACCTTCATTGAGAAGGACTCGATGATCAACGAAGAGATCGATCGCATGCGCCACGCTGCGACCTACGCCCTGCTGTCCCGAGAGGACGTCATCATCATCGCCTCGGTCTCTTGCATCTACGGCATTGGTTCCCGCGAAACCTACAAGTCGATGACCTGCGATATCACCGTGGACCAAGAGCTCTCGCGAGACGTGGTGCTGCACCGCCTTGTCGAACTGCAGTACGAGCGCAACGACACGGACTTCCACCGAGGCACGTTTCGCGTGCGTGGGGACACTGTCGAGGTCTTCCCAGCATATGAGCAAGACACGGCAATTCGCATCGAGTGGTTTGGCGATACCGTCGAAGGCATCTCGGAGATCGATCCCCTGCGCGGAAAGATAAAGACCAACCTCAAATCTTGCAGCGTCTTTCCCGCCTCTCACTACGCGACTCCTGCAGAGACCCTGAAGCGGGCGGTAATCGACATTCAAGCAGAGCTCGCCGCCCGACTCACGATGTTGTCAAACGAGCAGAAGCTGGTCGAAAGGCAGCGTTTGGAGCAACGCACGCTCTACGACATCGAGTGCATCGAGCAAATGGGATTTTGCTCAGGCATAGAGAACTATTCTAGGCACCTCGGCGCAAGGCCTGCGGGTGAGGCTCCCGAAACCCTAATGGACTACTTTCCAGAAGGCTCACTCATCATCATAGACGAGAGTCACCAGACCGTTCCGCAGGTCGGTGCCATGTACAAAGGGGATAGGTCGCGTAAAGAGAATCTCGTGAACTTTGGGTTTCGACTTCCAAGCGCGCTCGACAATCGCCCACTAAGATTTTCTGAGTGGGAAGAGAGGCTCAGGCAGGTCATTCACGTCTCTGCCACCCCTGCCGACTACGAGATAGAAAACTCGAACGGTGTGGTGGTTGAGCAACTCATCCGTCCTACGGGGCTGCTCGAGCCGGCAATCGAAGTTCGACCTGTAGGCAATCAAGTAGACGACTTGCTCGATGAGATTCGCGTGCGAGCCAAGCGCAAAGAGCGCGTGTTGGTCACAACGCTGACCAAGCGAATGTCAGAAGATCTAACCGAGTACTACACTGACATCGGCGTACGCGTTCGCTACTTGCACTCGGACATCGACACCATGGCTCGCATGGAGTTGATTCGCGATTTGCGGCGCGGCGAGTACGATGTATTGGTGGGTATCAACCTTCTTCGCGAGGGTCTGGACATTCCCGAGGTGAGTCTCGTCGCAATTCTCGACGCGGACAAGGAGGGTTTCCTGCGCTCTCGACGCTCTCTCATTCAAACCATGGGCCGCGCCGCGCGCAACGTGGAAGGGCAGGTCCTGCTCTATGCCGACCGGGTGACCAAGTCAATGAAGCAGGCGATTGACGAGACCGAGCGGCGCAGAGTTGTGCAGGAAGAGCACAACAAGAAGTACGGGATCACGCCCCGTTCGGTGAAGCGCGATATTGCGCAAATCGGTGAAAAGGCTGCAAAAGAGGCAGCTGTGAGCCAGAACGAAAAGCTCGCTGAGCAGATCGATCGCCTCGACGTTCACTCACCCGACGAACTCAACAGTGCCATTACCGCGCTACGCGATGAGATGCGAAAGGCCGCAGATTCTATGGACTTCGAACGCGCTACGGAGCTGCGTGACAAGGCGAAAGAGCTCGAAGAGCTACGCCTGATCTTGCTCTAGACCGCCGAGCGTAGACAATGATCGGCCTGATGGTCCTGCTTTCCCGATTGCAGCGTTGCTCATTTCGTCGTTTGCCACGGCAAGATCCTCATTCGCGCCTTGCACTCGAAAAATCAGAACTCACCATCCTCGGTCGTTCCTTTCGCTCGACGGTCTAGGCAATCGACGGAATGCACGCGGGAGCGAGGCACGTAGCGCATGCGCCACACTGGCATGTCGTTATCTTCGCAATTCATCTCGCGCCAGGAGCGAACGCCAAAGGGATTGCCCTCTTTCCAGAACGTCCACGGTCCGCGCATGTTCTCAAAGACGTCGTCACAGGTCTCGAAGACTGCCATCGCATCTAGGGCAACTTCGAAGACATCAGACTGCATGAGTACATCGCCTCCGGGCTCAATGAGCGGGGCCAACTGGCGGATAAGCTGCTCGTTGACCATGCGGCGGTCATGGTGCTTGCGCTTGAACCAGGGGTCGGGGAAGTTTATGTAGCAATGCTTGATAGATGTCTTGGGTAGGAGTTTTCCCAAGTGGTGACTAGCGTGCGCAAAGGTCGCTTGCACAGGGAGGTCTCGTTCCAGGGCGTTTCGATTGACCGCTTTGACCAGCGGTTCACGAATATCCAGACCTATGTATGTGCGAGAGGGGTCAGCCTCGGCGCGCTCGAAAAGAAACTGAGCATCGGCGCAGCCAATCTCAAGCTCGACAATCTTGCTCGGGTCGATTTTGGGCACCTCACCAGTGAAGGTCTCAAACGCAACCGCGTTAACATTGACGTGCTGTCGATTGCGCATCGCCTATCCTATGCCTTGGGAATCGCGTCTAGGGCCAGATAGCCGAACTGCCGTACGTTGAGCGGGGAATCGAGCTTCTCGGTAGCCGCCCTATCAGTCCATCGGAAGTCGGAGAACTCATGGTTGGGCGAGACCTTTGCATCAGGTCCAACATCGGCCACGAAGACAAAATTCATGTGCATGCCCTTCGAACCCGCTTGGTGTTCTTCGTAGCCGAGAAATCCTGGTGGTACGCCATCGAGAGCACCCTCTAAATCGGAAAACGTAGCCGAGAGACCGGTCTCCTCAAGGAGCTCACGGCGCGCCGCCTCCAAAGGCGTCTCACCATCTTCCATCTCCCCGCCAATGGGCAACCAGGTGCCAAGGCGGTTGTGATGGATCACCAGGATTTCGTTTCTTCGGCGTGCGTAGACCGCAACGGAAAAGGCTCTGCGACTAGTCAACGCCAAACCCTCGACTACTTGGGGACTTTTTCCCAATCCTTGAGGAACTTCGCAAGGCCACTCTCAGTGAGCGGATGCTTGGTGAGTTGCAACAGGACTGAGAGTGGGCAGGTAGCAACGTGAGCGCCCATCTTGGCCGCCTCGAGTACATGCATGGGATGGCGAACCGATGCCACGAGCACCTCGGTAGTGAATCCGTAGTTCTCGTAGATGTCGCAAATGTCCGCGACCATCGCCATACCATCGCCACTCTGGTCGTCTAGGCGTCCGACGAATGGGGAGATGTACGTGGCGCCAGCTTTTGCGGCGAGAAGTGCCTGAGTAGCAGAGAAGCAGAGCGTGACGTTCGTCTTGATGCCCTCTTCGCTGCACATACGCGTGGCCTTGAGGCCCTCGGCGATGAGAGGAATCTTGACGACGATATTGTCGCGAAGAGCAGCCAGCTCGCGGGCTTCCTTCATCATGCCCTCGGCGGTCTCGGAGACCACTTCGGCGGAGACTGGGCCGTCCACGACGTCGCAGATCTCGAGCAGAACCTCTCGGAAACTGCGGCCAACTTTGGCTACCAAACTGGGGTTGGTCGTGACGCCGTCTATGATGCCCATCGCGGTGGCTTCTTTGATGTCGTTAATATCTGCTGTATCGATGAAGAACTTCATTGCTTTGGCCCTCTCTTGAAAGGTAGATCGCTCGCAAACTACCGATGCGATTTCAGGAAGTCAATTGATGGCAAAGAGCTCCCCAAAACACCAAGTCGGCTGCGCCGAACTGCCTGCGAGCATGAGCCGAGCCAAGTATTTCGAGAAGCTGGCGCTACTCGAGATTGCGGCGTTCTCCAACCGGAAGCCGGGCACCAGCAAACCGGGTCGCAAAGTCGTTCGCGGCTGGCGGGAAAAGAGTCCTGATACGGCGCGCTACAGCGTGCTTGCCCACTCTGAGCTCACCGGCGCCAAAGCATTCCCAACTGACGGCGAGGGAGTTGAAATTGCCGTCGGCCTGGCCGATTCCTGCGAAGTGCTCGGCGCCGAGGCTGTCGTATTCCGCACTTCGGCAAGCTTCTCACCATCAGCCCAGAACAGGGATCGGATGAAGGCCTTCTTCACCGAGATCGCTACTGTCGAGAAATTCGGCAATACAGTGCGTGTTTGGGAGCCGAGTGGCCTGTGGGAGCACAAGGGCATTGCCGATATGGCCGAGCTCTGTGGCCTCCTAGTTGCTGTCGATCCACTCGCTCAGGACCCTCTGGACGAAAAGGCCGCCTTTGTCGTGCAGCAAATGGCACTCGGGCAGGCATATCTTCGAATTTCAGGCATGGGCCACAGCCGGCGAAGATATGACGGCTACCAACTCGAGATGGTAGCTGAGATGGTTGGTGACCTTGAGCGGAGCTGGACACTCTTCGCCCACCAGGGCATGTACCCAGACGCTCTGGCCATGCAGCGTGAGCTGCAAACGGTATCCGATCTAGAATAGGCCTTTCAAGGCGTTTACAAGGCTGAGGCGGATTCCGTATAACTAGCCAAATTCACAGGAGTTTGGCGATTATGGAAATCACGTACACCTCATCAGCACCTCTTAAGAGCAACGCCGATTTGCTCGCTATCCCCGTCTACGGAGATCCCGCCGAAGACGCCTTTGTAAGAGCCGTTGACGAAGCCCTTGGTGGCCGACTTCTCGCGCAGGCGGCTACCGAGAGCTTCAAAGGAAAGCCCGGCCAAAGCTGCATTGCCTACCCTGGCGATGCCCTTCCCTGTGGCGCAGTTGCCCTCATCGGTGGTGGCAACAAGAAGACCACGAATGCGGCTAGTCGAAATATCGGCGCCTACGCATACAAAGTTGGCCGTCGGCTGAAGGCCAAGACGCTCGCGCTGGTACTGCCTCCCTTCACAGCACGCACGGCAGATTCCGTTGCGCAAATGGTCGCAGAAGGTGCCGTACTCGGCAGCTACAAGTTCAACAAGTACATAAGCGAGAAGACGGCCACTGAGCAACCTGTCGCGATGCTCACCATACACGGTGACCG
This sequence comes from Myxococcales bacterium, assembly GCA_024222395.1. Taxonomy (GTDB): domain Bacteria; phylum Myxococcota_A; class Polyangia; order Haliangiales; family Haliangiaceae; genus NORP324. The sequence goes on along the minus strand of JAAEPE010000288.1, from coordinate 35,365 downwards.
TGTTGTCGGCAAAAGGCCCAAGAAAGGCGGTGCGCCGCGGACCCTGAAGGCATCCATCGCTCGGGGCGCAACCATCGGTGCTGCCACCTGCCACGCTCGCGACATGGTCAATGAGCCTGCCGAATTCCTCAATCCAAGTGAGGTTGGCAACATCGCCAAGGAGATTGCCAAGAAGCACCCAAGTGTGTCCGTGAAGGTCCTAGGAGAGAAGGAATGCGAAAAACTCGGAATGACCATGTTCCTCGCAGTGGGGCGTGGGTCCGATCGCGAATCAAGACTGATTCACATGACCTACAAGCCCGCACGCAAAGCCAAGAAGGTAATTACCTTCGTCGGCAAAGGTGTTACCTTTGACTCCGGTGGCTACTCGCTCAAGCCAAGCAGTGCCATGGTCGATATGAAGATCGATATGGGGGGATGTGCTGCTGTGGTCTCGGCCATGGACGCGATAGCCACCATCGGTTCTCCCTATGAAATCCACGTCATCACAGCGTGCTGCGAGAACTTGGTATCAGGCAATGCCCTCTTGCTGGGTGATGTTCTTAACGCCATGGACGGTACGACGGTGGAAGTTACGAACACTGACGCCGAGGGTCGCCTCACTCTCGGTGATGCGCTCACCTACGCACAAGAGAAGACTTCGCCCGACGAGCTCTTCGATTTCGCAACCCTCACCGGCGCTTCCATGGTCGCCCTTGGTGCGCATACCGCAGGCGTCTTCTCGAACAATGAGAAGCTCGCTCGCACATGGCTCAAGGCAGCCGATAGCGCTGGCGAAGACATGTGGCGCATGCCCCTCAACAAGAAACTTAAGAGCCAGCTAAAGAGTCCGATTGCCGACATGCGCAATAATGGCGAGCGCTACGGCGGAGCAATAACTGCCGGCCTCTTCCTCGAGCACTTCGTCAAGGACACGGCTTGGGTGCACGTCGATCTTGCGGGGCCAGCTTCGGTCAATCGTGAGAGCGGTTCGACCATGCGTGGCGGCACAGGATTTGCGGTTGCGTCCATTGTGGAACACGCGACGCGCTAGTCCACCTCTCACAAGCTAGATGCAAGAGGCCGGCTCAGGCGAGTCGGCCCTTCTATCTTTGATGTACTTCGCAACATTGTCACAGTTTTTCATACATCTTTTAATACACCTCGCCGCAATCAGCTAGCGTGTCCAGCGGCTAGACCGTCGAGCGAAAAGAATGACCGAGGATGGTGAGTTCTGATTTTTCGAGTGCAAGGCGCAAATGAGGATTTTGCCGTGGCAAATGACGAAATGAGCTGCAATCGGGAAAGCAGGACCATTGGACCGATCATTGTTTACGCTCGGCGGTCTAGGCAGCGCTGGCGTGGAAGAAGCTCTCAATCTCCTCGTCCACAGCGTCCTCCGTCTTGTCCTGGGCGCAGGCAATCTCCTTAACGAGCAGATTACGCGCGGTTTTAAGCATGCGGCGCTCTCCAAAGCTCAGTGACTTCTTGTCGCGAAGCAGACAGAGATCGCGAAGAACTTCGGCTATCTCAAAGGCACTCCCGGTCTTGATCTTGTCCATGTACTCTCGATGGCGACAGTTCCAAGTTTGGGTGTGCGTTCCGCCTTCTTTGCACTGGAGGATTTCATAGACATCATCGATTTCTTCGTCGGACACCAGAGCGCGGATACCGACGGTCCCAGCATTATTGGTCGGAACCATGATCTTGAGACCGCTATCCACAACAGTAAGGACGTAAATCGAGCAGTCCGAGCCGCCGATGTTTCGGCTCTCCAAAGAGGTCAGCTCAGCAACCCCATGAACTGGGTAGTAGATCTTGTTTCCTACTGTGTATATTCCATCTTCCATAAATGATTTCACTCCTTTGGACAGCGCACCTACTCCATGCTCAGAAACTGAGGTTAGGGGCAGATACCTATGATGCTAGCAGTGGTGTTCCGACCTGTCAATTTTCGGTGATCGCAACTCGTTGTAATTCTTTGTAATTACTGGCTACAGACCCAATTTGGGGGCAACGTCCCGCAAAGACTGGGCTGAAATGGCCGATTCAGCGCGATACTATATGCGTAGTGTGATTCTGCTTCACGGTTGAGCAAGTGGAAATTTGCAGTTCTTGGGCCCCTGACCTAGCCTGCTCCAATGCGAGTTGTGGCGATTTTCAGCGGGGGAATGGACTCAACGACCATGCTCTACCAGCTCCTAGCGGAGGGACATGAGGTCAAGGCGATTGGCTTTGACTACGGTCAGCGCCACGCAGTGGAACTCAAAGCCGCAAAGGCCATCGCTGCAAGGTCCCAGGTCGCATACGAGACCGTTGATCTGCAAAGCCTAGGTCCAATCATCGCGGGTCAAAGCTCGCAAGTGAACCCTAACGTTGAGGTTCCTGATGGACACTATTCAGAGGACTCCATGAAGGCGACTGTGGTGCCGAACCGCAACATGATCATGCTGGCAGTTGCCGTCGCTCATGCCATTTCGATTGACTACGATGCCATCTGCTACGGAGCCCACGCTGGTGACCACACGATCTACCCGGACTGCCGAGCTGAGTTTGTCGAGGCGATGAAGACGAGCATTGGTCTCTGCGACTGGAAGAAGATCACCTTGCTCACGCCATTTGTGGACATTTCGAAGGCGGATATTGCTGCGATCGGCGGCAGGATTTCCGTGCCGTTCGAGATGACCTGGAGTTGCTACAAAGGCGGCACAACGCACTGCGGCACTTGTGGCACTTGTGTTGAGAGGCGCGAGGCGTTTGAGCTGGCCGGGATTTTGGATCCTACGGGCTACAGTGCGTCTACCTCGTAAACGCACTATAGCCGAGTGGGTCACTTCTTTCAGATGTGACCCACTCGGCTACAGTGCGTTTGCTTGGCCCGCACACCGTCCTGCCACGCGGGCCCAACCCGTATCAGCTTGCTCGTTCGAGGGCTGTGCTCGAAGCCGCGCGGCTTGCGCTACCTAGACCGCCGAGCACAAAGCCTGATCGTTCTGGCGGCACCTTCTTCCCGATTACGGCGTTGTTCATATCGTCACTTGTCCCGACAAGCTCCTGATTCACGCCTTGCACTCGAAAAATCAGAACTCACCACCCTCGGTCATTCTTTTCGCTCGACGGTCTGGCCCATGGATGAAAGGGGGACAAAACGAGGTTTTATCCCCTACCCGGTGGGGATCGTTTCTTGGTGTTTGCTGGCAAACACCAAAAGAACAACCTTAGACATCCAGATTGCGGACGTTCAGTGCGTTGGTCTCAATGAACTCTCGGCGGGGCTCAACCAGGTCGCCCATTAGACACGTGAAGATCTTGTCGGCGTCCACACCATCATCGACTCGTACCTGGAGCAGGGTACGCTGTGATGGGTCCATGGTGGTCTCCCACAGTTGGTCGGCGTTCATCTCACCCAGTCCCTTGTAGCGCTGGATGTATGTGCCTTTGCGTCCGAGTGCGTCGATGGTCTCGTTTAGACCATCAAATGTGGCGACCTCGAAGACCTCGTCTTTGTATTTCACCTGGAAGACAGGTGCGAGTTCAGCCTTGAGCGCGTTTGCAACCTCGCGGAGATCAGCAAACTCTGACGACTCAACAGAGTCGGTCGAAATAATGGTCTCGCGTTTGCTGCCACCGCTGCCGCGAGGAACGCGAATGCGATAGCCGGTGTGCTCGGGATCGTCTTCGTAGTGCACGATCGCATTGGCAAGCTCTGGCCAGCGCTGGAGCAAGAGCGGGCGAAGCTCGTCTTCGACCATGCGCTCAAGCTTCTCTTTGTCGTGCAAGTCTTCGGCAGCGAGACCGAGCTCGGCAATGGAGGCCGAAATACGGCCATCACCAATCTTGTCCAGATGCTTGGAGAGCTTGCAGAAGCGGCTAACCTTGCGCAGGTATTCCGCGAGAACATCACCGCTGAGTTCCGTGTCGCCCGAGCAGAGACGGACGTCGTCACAAGTCGTGGTGATGAGATGCTCTTCGAGAGCCTGCTCATTCTTGAGATATAGATCCTTCTTGCCCTTCTTCACTTTGTAGAGCGGAGGCTGAGCGATGTAGAGATAGCCGTTCTCGACGATCTCCGGATACTGGCGGAAGAAAAAGGTGAGCAGAAGAGTTCGGATGTGCGAACCATCGACATCAGCATCGGTCATGATGATGATGCGCTTGTAGCGAAGCTTGTCTAAATTCTTCTCGATGCCGATGCCGCAGCCAAGAGCCGTAATCAGTGTTGCAATTTCTTGCGACTGAAGCATCTTGTCAAAGCGCGCACGCTCGACGTTCAGAATTTTCCCGCGAAGAGGGAGAATGGCTTGGAACTTCCGCTCACGACCCTGCTTAGCAGAACCACCGGCGGACTCGCCCTCGACGATGTAAATCTCAGCCTTCTCCGGATCGCGTTCTTGGCAATCGCTGAGTTTTCCTGGCAGCGACGAGAGCTCTAGTGCGCCTTTGCGCTGCACCATCTCGCGGGCCTTGCGAGCAGCTTCACGGGCACGCGCCGCCACCGCGGCCTTGCCGATAATTAGCTTGGCCTCTTTGGGATTGCGCTCGAGGAACATCTGCAGACGTTCACCAACAACGCCGGCTACAGCCCCAGTTGCCTCCGAGGAAACCAGCTTGTCCTTTGGCTGGTTGTTGAACTTGGGGTCGGGGACCTTAACCGAGATAACGGCACTTAGCCCCTCGCGCAGATCCTCTCCAGAGAGCGAACCTTTGACGTCCTTGGTTAGCTTTGTTTCGTTGCCGTAGGCGTTGAGCGTGCGAGTGAGTGCTTGGCGAAACCCTGTGAGGTGCGAGCCACCATCCTTGTTGCGGATGGTGTTGGTGAAGCACATGATCTGCTCGTTGTACGAGTCGGTCCACTGCATACCAATTTCGACTTCAATGCCGTCACGAGTGTCCACAAAGTGAATGACCTCGCTATTGACGAGTGTCTTGTTCTCGTTGAGATCTTCGATGAACGAAGAGAGACCACCCTCGTAGCAGAACTCTTGCTCGCGGCCATCGCGCTCATCTTTGATGGAGATGCGTAGACCACTGTTGAGATATGTCATCTCTCGCAAGCGCTGGCTCAGCTGCTCATAAGAAAATTCCGTAAGCTTGAATATCGTCGGATCGGGATGAAAGGTAAGTTTCGTTCCTGTGCGTTCAGTCTCACCAATCGATTTGAACTCGGTTACGGGAGCACCGTTGGAGTAGTCTTGCTGATAGACCTTTCCGTCACGACGAATCTCGAGCCGCAAATGGTCACTAAGAGCATTTACGACGGAGACACCAACACCGTGTAAACCACCTGAGACTTTGTATGTGTCTTGGTCGAACTTGCCACCGGCGTGCAGCACGGTCATGACAACTTCAGGTGTAGGACGCCCCTCAGTGGGGTGCTTATCGGTGGGAATGCCACGACCGTCATCAGCAACCGTAATTGAATTATCGGTGTGAATTATGACTTCAATTTTTTTGCAGAAGCCCGCGAGTGCTTCATCAACACCATTGTCCACAACCTCGTGCACCATGTGATGCAAACCGGAGCCGTCATCGGTGTCGCCGATGTACATGCCGGGACGCTTTCTAACCGCCTCAAGTCCTTTCAGAACGGTGATGCTTGACGCACCGTATTCTCTCGCAGGCACTGCCGCTGCAGGGGTTGGATCGACGGTCGTTTCGGCGCTTGTTTCGGTACTTTCAGACATAGCAAATTCACTCCGCGCAGCACGGTTAGATAACACGCCGAACAACCGCTAAGGAATGCGAATTCTTAACTTTTTCCTGAACTACGGAGATTATGAGACTAGTTCAATCCGCCCGGATTCTACGCTAAAATCACGGCGATCTTCTTCGAGCAGGACGAACTTTGGATGCGTCGTGCTGATGAAGCACTGATTATCTCGCTCACGCAGAAACTCGAATAGGTATTCGTTACGCTTGGGATCGAGTTCCGAGGAAACATCATCAAGCAAGAGCGCGGGTGGGTCCTCGTGAACCTTTGCTAGGAGATCCATTTCCGCAGTCTTCCAAGCCAGAATCATAGCCCTAAGTTGGCCTTGTGATGCGAAGGTACCTGCTGCCTGTCCGGCAAGTTCGAAGAGCAGAATGTCTCGATGCGGTCCCACATTGGTTGACCCGCGTCCCAGGTCGGCTCGACGGCTACTCATCATCGCCTCGAGGTAGCGCGTTTCGAGGTCCTCAAGGGTAGGAAGGGCGCGAGATTCCGACTTTTCCACAACCTCTCCAGAGGCATCATAGCTAAGGGATGCTGGCAGGCCTGAGCGAGTGATTTCCTCGAAAGCCTTGGCAAATATGTCGTGAACTCTATTCAAATATTCAAGGCGGGCGAGGAGTATTTGAGCCGAGAGCTTGGCGAGCTGATGATCGTAGACCGCCAACATCTCTTCCTTCGATGTGGTGGCGAGTTGCTCATCCCGAAGTACGACATTCCGACTCTTGAGCACCTTCTCGAAATCCTGGGCGACAGCCAGAAATGCTGGTTCTAAGGTGAAAACTGCCCGATCGAGGAAGCGTCGACGCTCTCCAGGAGAGCCCTTCGCGACGAGCAAATCCTCGGGAGCAAAGAGCACAACGTTAAAGTTGCCGAAATAGCGAGCAATTGGCCGCACAGCCTTATTGTCTAGACGCACGACGCGGGACCGGGCATTGATGGTGAGCTCGTAGCGCCGCTCTAGGCCCCCACGTGCCACGCGCGCGCCCACGTAGGCTTGTTCATCGTGGATGCTGATGAGGTCTTTGAGGCGCGAGCTGCGAAACGAGCGAAGGGTGCAAACTACGTATAGGGCTTCCAATAAATTGGTTTTGCCTTGTCCATTGTCGCCGGCGAATACGTTGAATCTTGGACCGGGCTCAAGGCTCGCAGGAGCGAGATTGCGGAAACCGGCAAATTTTAGGGCCCGAACAAGCACAATACACTCGACTAGATCCGCATCGGCATAACGACGCCGATAAAGTCGAGGTCGCCAGCGGGACGTATTACGACCGGATCGAGTTCACCACCAATTTCTACCAAGATGTTCTCAGTAGAAATCTGAGAGAGAATATCCACAACATATTTTGGATTGAAGCCTACAGAAACCTCTTCGCCACTCACATCCGCTTCGATCTCTTCTTTTACTTCTCCTATATCCGGATTGTCAGAATTAACAGTGAGCTGACCGGACCCTAGAGTGACTTTGACGCCACGGGTCTCCGATGACATGAGTAGGGCTCGCTTGAGCGCGTCGAGAAAGAGGCCACGGTCAACGGTTATCCTGCGCTCGTTGTTCTTCGGTATCACAGCTTCGTAGCGAGGAAACTGCGACTCGATGAGTTTGACTACCAGATGTATATCGTTGCCCTGAAGAAAGAGGAACGGTGTCTTGATTGAGAGCTCACAATTGCCCGCTATGCCGTCGAGCGTGCGCTTTATCTCGAGGAGACCTTTCTTCGGAATAATCACCCCAGCGGTGAGTTTTGGGCCCCCTGTGAGGCTTTTATCAATCTTCGAGAGACGATGGCCATCTGTAGAGACCATCCGAGAGCTATCACCATCCGACTCAAAAAGAGCGCCATTGAGGTGGAATCGAGTCTCATCATTCGAAACGGAGAATAGAGTATGGTCGATCATGCTCCGGAGTGTCGAAGCATCGACTTGTTGAAACTCGGTATCGCTGTGATCTGGGACTTTGGGAAAGTCTCGGTCAGGCATTCCCACCAACCGGTATTTGACTTTACCAGAGCGAATCTCTGCCCAATTATTGTCTGCACGTTTTACTTCGATCTCTTCACCTGGAAGATTCGTAATGATGTCGTGCAGAGCTTTGGCACCAACAGTGATGCCACCTTCGCCCTTGTTCTTGCTGTTGAGATTGGCAGATAGAGAGACATTGAGATCGGTCGCAACAACTCGAAGGCGGTCATCACCTTCGAGCCTCAGCAAGACATTTGCCAGCATCGGCATTGTGCTCTTGCGGTCGGCGATGCTTTGCGCGATGCGCAGGCCTTTCAAAAATTCGGTCTTCTTGATTTTGAACTGCATGTGTTGTCTCGTGAAGGGGGCCTTTGGCATCTTGCTAGTGACTACTCGGCGTGCACTAGTGGGGGGTGCTGCGCACCATCTAATGATTGAGGGAAGAGAATATAAAAAGAGGATAGTAGTAGTAAGAGGATGTGCGGTTATGTGGAAAAGATCCGGATTTGACCGGATCCATTTCACTCCCGAGAACTCCGGACTGAGGGTTGATCAACTGGATTGTGGGGATGCAATTCGGGTTGTTCCTGCACTCCGGAAAACTCCATAACTTGCCCTACATCTGATCACAGGTAGGATCACACGCGATTCACAGGGTTATCCACCGCATTCTTGCGAGGCAAAATGCGGCAGATTGGTAGGGGTTTTGAAGAAACGCCGGGGAGCCTAAGGCTTCTCCAGCGCGCGCGAGGGTTCCCGCAAGCCAGCAAGGCGCGGACCTCCCCTCCGTAGAGAGGATGGCAGATTGATGGTCCTGGTATCAGTCCAGCTTGCAGAGCAGAGGTCTTGAAGGCCCGGGGGTGTGGGCCGGGCGCCAGAATCCGGAAGCCTAACTAAGGCTCCCCGGTGTTGTCCGCTGAATGCTCTAGACCGCCGAGCGCAAACAATGATCGGTCTGATGGTCCTGCTTTCCCTCTTCGAAAGGCGCGGACGAGTCTGGCGTCGCACTCACGAAGCGATGTTGATGTGGACCCCGCGTTGTCTGGCGTCATTCACCGTGCGGCTAATGACCTTACCTCAAGAGATTGTTATCAATTGCCACAATTTCACCACGCAATCCATCGTCGTCGAGTAGTTTCTTGATGATCTTCTCAACGGCAGAGATTACTGTAGTGTGGTGTTTGCCACCAAAGGCACGACCCAGATCTGGGTAGGATTCTTTGGTGTGAGTGCGAGCCAAATACATGGCTACAGCACGTGGGCCGGCAATCGACTTGTGACGCCTTGGGCTCTTTAGGTCAGCAACTTTGAGTCCGTAGTATCCAGCTACGGTCTTGATAATGGTATCGACGGTGAGGTGTTCTGGAGGGCGCGTGATTGAGCCCTCTAGGGTCTCACGAGCAAATTCGAGAGTGATCTCTTTGCGAGATAGTGAGGCGTAGGCTGCTAGACGGATTAGTGCGCCCTCGAGCTCTCGAACGTTGCTCTTGATGGAGCTTGCGATGTACATGCTCACGCTATCGGGTAGATGAATGTTCTCTGCAGCGGCCTTTTCGCTGAGAATTGCCATTCTGACTTCGAGCTCAGGAGGCTCGATATCGGCCAGGAGACCCCAGGCAAAGCGTGACCGCAATCGATCAGCAATGTCGGAAATCTCGTGGGGCTTGCGATCGGCTGTGAGCACGATTTGTCTGTGGCTATCGTGGAGAGCATTAAAGGTGTGGAAGAACTCGTCCTGGGTGCCGTCCTTGCCTGCCAGGAACTGCACATCATCGACGAGCAGGACATCACAGCTCTCGCGATAGCGATGGCGGAAGGTGTGCATTTGATTCGTACGAATCGCGTGCACGTACTCATTCATGAAGCGCTCACCAGAGATGTAGCAGAGCCTCGAATTGGGCCGAGTTTTGATAATCTGATGCCCGATTGCGTGAAGCAGGTGGGTCTTGCCAAGGCCAACCCCACCGCAGATGAACACGGGATTGTATTTGGGCGGATAGCTGTTTGCGCAGCTTTGCGCAGCAGCCAATGCGAGTTGGTTCGAGGGCCCTGCCACAAATGAATTGAAGTTGTAGCGTGGGTTGAGCGCTACATTGATGATTGAGTCGTCGCGAAGCGGATCGGGAACACCGTTTTCCGTGCTGGGGTTCGCGAGACCTGCATGGGGTATCGCTGGGCTGGGTGTGCCATTCGCCTGAGGACTTGACTGTGTGTCCGAGATGCGGGGGCCTCGTACTGGTGGTTGCGCCATGGCCTCTTGGGCGAACGAGCCGAGGGCTTGTTCGCCCTCAGGGGAGGCAGAAGTCGGAACGAGGCGCCCACCCACCCTCAGAGTTTCGGGAACAGGCGGCGTATTGACCGGATTGGGAGCATCCTCATCGAGAACCTCGATCTCAACCTGATAGGTCGTTCCGGTTTCGGCGTGAAGTTCGGAGAGCACAGAGTCTAGATAGTTAGACTCAAACCAGAGACGAACATAGGGATTGGGAACCTTGAGGTGAAGCGTGTTGCCGTTGATCGAATCACATTCGATGGGGCGCAGCCACATATCGTAGTTCTGTGGAGCAATCTGGGATGACAGTCGGCGCAGGGCCGAAACCCATAATTCCTTCAACGTCCGATCCTTGCCTGGCCTAGGTAAGCGCATAGATTGCGAAATAGTCCACAGGCTGTGAACTCAGGTGGATAAACCTTTGGAGAGTTGGATTGACTGCCTGTGAAGAACATCTTCAAATCCTTGAAATAATGCCAAAAAGCTGCATTTCTGCTTGTGGAATACTGATACGGGAACACAGGTGATAAGGCCATTGGGACTGTGGATTACGAATCTGGATACAAACTAAAGAGGCTGCCAAGCAAACAATCATCCCGCTGCGCATCCTTCTGAGTTCGGGCTCGGTTTTGAACCCTTGAAGAAAGCGAAGCGATGTGGCGTTTGAACGGTGTCGCCAGTCGAGGAATAACTAGCAAAACGAGATTTAGATCGGCAAGGACAAATGGGTACAGATTCCGCAAGACTATGATCTGACTTCACTCCCGAATGACGATTTCTTGGACCTGTGGGGATAGATCTTTCCGGAGTGCTCGGATGAACGGAATTGGCAGGAATGCAATAGTGTCGTTTTGCTTTCGAGCCGTCGGCGGAGCTACCTTGACTTCCGCTAGCCTCAATTGTCGCAAAACCCAAGATCTTCGATCTATCTGAGTCCGGATTGACCATATTTCGAGTCTCAGCTTGACTGGATGCACCACATCGGATATCGATCTGCGCTCGTCTTAGACGGAGGCAATTGTCATGAAGCGTACATTCCAACCACACAACAAGAGTCGTAAACGAACCCACGGATTTCGGTCCCGCATGAAGACCAAGGGTGGTCGAAACGTGCTGAATCGCCGTCGCGCCCGAGGCCGCAAGCGTCTCTCGGTTACGACAGCTAAGAAGTAGTCCCTGTAGGGGGGGTACCGGTTTCTGTATTGTCGGGTGGTTTAATCAGTGGATGTTTCCTCGGCAATGCAAGCGGGAGGCTGCCAGCAACCAGCACGTGACGTTCGCATTCCCAAAATCTCGGCGACTGCGCAAACGTGTCGAAATTGTCGGAGTCCAGCGCGCTGGCAACGCCGTTCATACCCGCTATTTTGTGGTCGTATGTGATGTGCAAGGGTGCGGGCGCCTAGGAATAACAGTGAGTAAGAAGGTCGGCAACGCCGTAAATCGCAACCGGGTTAAGCGCCTGGTTCGTGAGTTTGTGCGTACAGCTCGGCCTCTTGACGGTCCGGACTGGCTTGCTTCGGAGCTAGATGTTGTCGTGATTGCGAAGAAGCATGCCGTGTCTGCCAGTACCGCGCAGCTGTGGAGTGATATTGCCAGTGCCCAGCCAGCGATGGCGAAGATGGTGGCGGCAGAGAGAGAGAGAGAGGCTACATCATGAAGCCAAGTCCCCTAATGCGAGCTTGGCTTTGGCCGGTGCGCTTCTATCGGCGCTACCTCTCAGTGTTAAAGGGCAGGCCTACCTGCCGTTATTTGCCAACTTGCTCTGAATACGCCATTGAGGCGGTCGAGCACCACGGAATCTTCGTGGGCAGTTGCAAAGCTACGTGGCGTCTCTTGCGCTGCAATCCGCTATTTGCTGGTGGCTACGACCCCGTATGCCACCAGGGGAAATGTAAAGAGTAATGGAAGACCAAGGCAAACGCCTCATGTTGGCCGTGGGCATTGCCTTCGGAATTATGCTTCTTTGGACGACGCTATTTCCTCCTGAGAAGCCGCCAAAGAAGATTCCTGAGAAGGAAGTTGCCGAGCAAGTCGAGGGCAAGCAAACTGCTGCATCGGCTCGCAGTCGTGGTGACGCTCAGAGGGGCTCCGCATCAAGTGGCTCTGCAACAACGGGCGAGGTGCCCGTAGAAGCTACTCCCGTAAAGACGCTTCCTCGTGGTGAAGAGCAGATCTTTGAATTTGAGTCGGGAACGGTTCGCGCGCGCTTCTCAAGCTACGGCGGTGCTCTAACGAGCTATGAATTGATGGTGCCCCGTCTTAGGAATCACAAGACGAATACTCCAGAGAATCTTGTTCGTGTCGATGACGAGGCCTACCGAAACCTCCGAGTTTGGTTTGAAGACTCAACGTTCAACATCCCTCGCGATGCGGAGTGGCTGGGCGAGAAGCGCAGCGACACTGAGATGCGTTTCACATGGGAGTCCAGCGATTTCCGTGTGGTTAAGGACATTACTCTTCACCCCAAGCAGTACCTCATTGTAATGGATGTGAGCTTTGAGCTTGTGAATGCCTCGGAGGCAAAGCAAGCACTGGCGATTTCTCTCTACTCTCAACAGGATCCGAAGGCTGGAGAAGCGGGCATGTTTGATCGAGTCGAGAGACTCTGGAAATCGGCCTGCTTCGTTGACGGAGAGGTCAAGAAGAAGAGCACAAAGTCGCTAGCGAAAAAGGGCGAGAAGAAGCGCAGTGGAGAGATCTACTGGGGCGGGTTTGACCACGCATACTTCCTTGTAGCTAGCTCCTTCAAGGATGTTGAAGGGCGACGCACCGACTGCAATGCGTATCCGCTCGAAGACGTCGTCGGCGGCATGGGCATCGACATGGTGCAAGACTCGGTTAATCTCAAGGGCGGCGAGCCTGGAATTCGCAGCCGCGTGGCAATCTACATAGGCCCAAAGTATCGCGGCGCATTGGGAGCAGCGAGCAAGACCGCCGACGTCGAGACGAAATTTGAAGAGTCGGTTGATTTGGGTTTCTTGGGCATTCTCTCGGGCCCCTTGCTGAGCTTGCTCAACTTCTTCCAGGGCTTCGTTGTCAACTGGGGCATCGCCATCTTCTTGCTCACGTTGGTTGTGAAGGGCCTAACGTTGCCGTGGACTCACAAGTCGATGAAGTCGATGAAGGCAATGTCTCGGCTCAAGCCGCAGCTTGAGAAGATCAAGGAGAAGTACAAAGACGACCGTGCTCGGCAAAATACCGAGACCATGAACCTCTTCAAGGCTCACAAGGTCAACCCAATGTCGGGTTGCCTGCCGATGCTTCTGCAGATGCCAATCTGGTTTGCTCTCTATCGGTCTCTGACCGTGGCTGGCGAGCTGTATCAGGCGCCATTCATCGCTGGCTGGATCGACGATCTCACCTTGCCAGACCCGTACTACGTTATGCCGGTGCTTCTAACGGGAATGATGTTCTTGCAGACCCGGCTCACACCATCGACGGGCAGCGGCGCTCAGCAGAAGATGCTGATGTACGGCATGCCAATTATGTTTGGCGTCTTCTCCTTCTTCTTCCCGGCAGGGCTAACTCTCTACATCTTCACCAACACTTGTTTCACGGCTCTTCACCATCTCTACATGCACAAGCAAGAGCCGGCTGCAGTCGCCGCTCATGCTGAGAAATCTGCGATTATCGAGGCGGCGTCCGAGGAGAAGGATGCAGCGTCCGAAGACAAGACGAAGAGTGGTAAGTCGGGCGCTGGCAAAAGCCAATGCAAGAGCAAGTCGAAGAAGAAGTCCGGACAGGGCAAGAAGAAGCGCAAACGCTAGGGAAGTATCCCTGAGCGAATTCTGATATTAGCAGCGGAGAATCACCATGAGTGAACAGACCGAAAACCAAAACGATTTGAGCGAAGCCATCAACCTTCTCGAAGGAATGTTGGAGCGCATGAACATTGAAGCCCAAGTCGAAGGCGAAGAGGCAAAGGACAAGCTTCTTCTTCGCATCGAGTGCGACGCGGAAGAGCAGACGCAGCGGATCATTGGTCGCCGTGGCCAGGTAGTAGATGCATTCCAGCACCTTCTCAACAAGATGCTTAGCCGCGATCGGGAAGAGCGTGGAAAGCCCGTTATCGTTGATGCGGGTGGATACCGTGAACGCCACGTTGAGCGTCTCGAGGGGCTCGCAGAGCGTTCAGCCGAAAAGGCCCGCGAGAGTGGCGAAGCTGTCGACCTAAACCCTATGTCCGCATACGACCGTCGTATCGTGCACATGCGTCTTGCTGAGCTTGATGGCGTTACGACGCAAAGCGAAGGCGAAGGCGACTCGCGACACATCGTCGTCTTTCCAGAGTAGTTGGCTGTGCGACCAGGCGGTGACACGATTGCCGCCGTTGCGACTGCTTTGGGCACCGGCGGCGTCGGAATAATTCGTATAAGCGGCTCTGATGCCGCGGCCATCTTGGCCAAGGTGATTGGCACGAAGGCCGATGCGCTACGCGATCGGTACTTCGAATACGGCCACGTAGTGCACGATGGGCATCGTCTCGATGAAGTCCTATTTGTGCTCATGCGGGGTCCGCGCTCCTTCACAGGAGAAGACGTGGCAGAGATTCACGGCCATGGTGGTGCGGCCAATTTGGCAGAGCTCCTTCGCTGCGTAACTGCAGCTGGCGCTCGTCATGCAGATCCTGGTGAGTTCACCAGGCGGGCTTTTGAAAATCGCCGCATTGACCTCACCCGTGCCGAAGCGATTGCCGACATCGTCAATGCATCCAGCGCAAAGGCCCTGCGGGTGGCTCAGGAGCAGCTCGCAGGAAGCCTAGGTGGCATCGTAAATACGCTGATTTCCGACGTAGTGGAGCTGACGGCTGAAATTGAGGCAGGGATCGACTTTCCCGAAGATGGGTTGTCCGAAGCGGAGCGCATTAAGCAGGTTGAACAAGGAAATGACGCAGCGCGGCAATGTGCGGTTTTGGCATCTAGCTATGGGGTCGGCCGCGTCTTGCGTGATGGTGTCGACGTCGTACTTCGCGGTGCTGTCAACGCTGGAAAATCTAGTTTGTTTAATGCACTGGTTGGGAAGGAGCGCTCAATCGTTGCCTCGGATGGCGGAACAACTCGCGACTATGTCGAAGCGCAGGTTGTTTGGCAGGGTCTTAGTATAACTCTGGTTGATACCGCGGGCATTCGCACGACCTCGGCGAGGGAGAGTATTGAGGGCCAAGGAATCGAGATGGGTGCTGCGCGTGCTGCTCAAGCGGACCTAGAACTCTTCGTAATTGAGGGCGGGGAAGAGTCAGAAATGGCCGAAAGCGATAGAATACTGATTGTTCGCTCTAAGTGTGACTTGCTCGCGGAAGCCGATGCTGGCCAAGGTCTATCGACGTCGGCGAAGTCGGGGGCTGGGCTCGAAGGTTTGAGAGATGCGATCTTGGCGAGAGTGACTGGCGGAGCTTTGGAGAGCGCCGAAGGCTGTGTGGTGACCAATGAGCGACAGCGCTATCGCTTTGAAGCCGCGAATGGCTATTTGGATGCAGCCTCGAAACTGATTGAGCGGAGTGCGCCTGCGGAACTCACCATTGTGGAGCTCAATGCAGCACGGGGCGCACTCGCAGAGATTACCGGTGAAGAAGTTGGTGACGAGATGCTCGACGCCTTGTTCTCTCGCTTCTGTATCGGCAAGTAGGTAAGCATGCGACTGAGGGGCTGTTCACCAGCAGTGCTCCTGCTGCGCTCCTGACCCTGGCGTTTCTGCGCCCGCCTGTTGGTTTGGAGTGCAATAGTGTGGTTGCGAGGAGGGTGATACCAGTGGTGTTAGCTCACCCAATGACGATATCTCGATGCACTAGACCGCCGAGCGTAAACAGTGATCGCTCTGATGGTCGTGCTTTCCCGATTGCAGCGTTGCTCATTTCGTCATTTGCCCCGGCAGAATCCTCATTCGCGCCTTGCACTCGAAGAATCAGAACTCACCATCCTCGGTCATTGTTTGCGCTCGACGGTCTAGTGGTTTCTTGCCGTGTTCCAGTAGCTGCGGTCTTCCGCGAGCGTGTGGAAACCCGAAGGTCGGAACACGTCCATATACGGAGATTGTATGGGCATTCTCGAGCCCTCGCCCTGCCCTATGCTCGCCCTGATTGAGGACAACGGCTGCAATTTTGAGACTTCGGTTTCGTGCTGCCTCGATCGCAAGCAACGTGTGGTTGATCGCGCCGAGTCGATCGGCTGCAACGATTACGACCTGCATCTCGAGGTTCTTCTCAAGGTCCGCCATGGAGTCGTCGCCTGAGATAGGAACCGGTAGTCCTCTAGCTCCTTCGACAACGAGTAGGTTGCTGGTCGAATACGTCGAGACTGGCGGGGGCCACGGCACACGCAGGCGCGTTGCCCGGTCTTCTCGGTCTTCCCAAGCAGCTGCCAGTACTGGAATGCTTGCTTGAGCGCAATCTCAACAGCGGTGGACCCAGAGTCCGAATTGAATACGTGATTTAGCCGCTCAGGCGTGACTTGCACGAGTTTGGTGGGAAGTTCCTCACCTGGAGGATTTGAGGCCCAATAGTGTCGAGTGGGCAATCTTGTCGAGTTGGCCCCTAATCACTACGTTCAAGTGCGGATGATTCTGCCCATGGACGTTGGTCCAGGAGAAGGCCACTCCATCCAGATAGTGTTGACCATCTTATGCATGAAGAAAACTGCCCTTCGCACTGGTAATTGTGAGTTGTGGGCTTCTTGCCCAGTCCTGCAGGACAGTGAAGGGGTACCAGAGATTGACCATCGGCTGTAGCCTACCCGCATTCGATTGGATGTTCCACGTGGAACCATTGACAGCCCTCTGAGGCGGATGTTCCACGTGGAACACCCCCACCAACCTTCTTGCCCAAGAAATGTCGGTGTTGGACACCCAGGCCTCTCTAGGCACCGTACTGCGCCTCAGGTGAGAGCCCTCAACACCGCCAATCCAAAGATGGGGCAGGCATCGAGGTTGGGCTCCAGTCAGTAGTCCATCCAACGACAAGGTCAAGCCCAGTGTTGGCGCGGTCGTCCAGCCACTCAGGTTCTTGTATGGCTTTGTCGAAAGACCCTCGGTCTGGCTATCCGAAGGACCCTTCGTCTGGATAGCTTGGCAGTAGAGGTCGCAATCGAGGAGTCGCTCATACTCGGAGAGCGTTTCTCCAGCTCCGCCTACCACCACAGGAAATGTCGGCGACAGGTGCGCCCCCGGTTCTAGAAGTCCAACATTCAGTAGTCCTCGACGCATCTGAACGCAAGGCGCGGAGGTCGGGCGAGTCTTCGTTCATGGAAAAGACGCTATCATTGGCGACAAATCGGCACCGATAGCGCCCCGGCTTGGCAAGGAGCTTGCGAACCGGTGGAACTGAGCAGCGCGTAGCAATCTTGCAGCCCATTTTGCTAAGCCGAATTCCATCGACAAGACTGGCGTGGTCTAGACCGTCGGGCGAAAAGAATGACCAAGGATGGTGAGTTCTGATTCTTCGAGTGCAAGGCGCGAATGAGGATCTTGCCGGGGCAAATGAGGAAGTGAGCAACGCTCCAATCGGGAAAGCAGGAGCATCAGACCGATCACTAGCTTGCGCTCGGGGTCTAGTGTCCGCCCGACGTGCTGGGACTCAAGCGTCGCGAGCTCGGCCTGCAAGAAGCTCATGCACTGGCCGTCACGCAAAGTATCGAACGCGTACGCCCAACTTCCAACTCGTAGGAGTGGCGTATGAACTCTCCAGTAACCTCGGCCCGACGAAGTCCCTCCATGGCGAAGATCTGCCCGCCCGGACGCAGAAGAGAAGGGGCTCGCTCAAGCCACTCTTCGATAGACCACACGGCCCGCGCTACGGCGGCGTCGAAGGGCTCGAAATCCGGGCTGGTGAGAAGCTGCTCATCCCTTACAGCCTTGGTCTTGAGATTCTTGAGCCCAAGTTCGCGTCGGACCGTAGAGAGAAACGCATGCTTCTTGTTCGTTGGTTCGATGAGCAGGAACTCAACATCGGGATGAACAATCGCCAAGAGAATGCCAGGCAAGCCTCCGCCAGATCCCACGTCGATCATGCGTCGAATGTCGGAGCCAATATGCTTGGCGAGTTCCAGACTGTCTGCAACGTGTCGGCTGACGAACTCAGCCTCGTCCCTGGTGGACGTCATCTGGATCTTTGCGTTCCAGCGCATCAGCAAGTCCACGTAGCTCCCAATCTCTGCATTGGCTGAAGGAGTAAGGTTGAATTTTTCTAATAAATCTCGCATGTTATGGGCACCTCTGAGGGGAGAACGCGAAATGTGGGTCTGAAGTCTCTTTACCTGTGAGGTAGGGCGTGTGTCAAAAGGCACGGGACAAGGAACCGTGATAGACTTCTGCAATTCGAGGGGTTTATACAAATTCTCAATGAACCCGATTCTGATTCTTGACCGACCACAGAGACATACTCGTTGGCTAAGCCCAGTCTACTTCTCGTCGATGGCGATTCGAAGAGTTTGCGGGTTCTTGAGGTTTCACTCAAGAAGGCTGGCTTCAATGTGGCTACAGCCGAGACCGGCAGTGAGGCCATCGCGAAGGCCAAGAGCTCCGTGCCAGACCTCGTAATCTCCGATACGGACATGCCGGAGATGAACGGTTACGACTTTTGTCGAGAGTTCAAAGAGTATCCTGATTGGGGCGAGATTCCCTTCATCTTCCTCACGAGCCAGACCTCCATCGAGAGTAAGATCCGCGGCCTCGAGCTAGGAGTAGACGACTACCTCACGAAACCTATCTACATCAAAGAAATCCTAACTCGAGTTCGAATTCTTCTGCAAAAGAGAGATCGGAAGAATTTCGAGCAGAATAAGGACACAAATACCCGCTTTGCTGGCCGTTTGAGCGACATGGGCGTGGTTGATCTCATACAGACGATCGAAGTGAGCCGCAAGACTGGCCTTATCCACTTTAAGGCCGATGAGAAGTGCCAAGCGACAATCTTCTTCAAGGACGGTCGCGTTATCGACGCGGAAGCAGGACACCTCCAAGGTGAGGATGCTGTCTATCGTTTGCTCACGTGGAACGATGGCGACTTCGAGGCGCTCTTTCGACCTGTACGCCGCAAGCCGCTCATTGAGATGTCGAGCCAAGGCTTGCTGATGGAAGGCATGCGCCGCCTCGATGAGTGGGGTCGCATGCAGGAGCAGCTGCCTCCGCTGAGTCAGAGGTTTGAAGTCGTGTACGACGAGCTGTGGGACCGGCTTTCCGCACTGCCAGACGAGGTAAATAAAATTCTCCGACTCTTCGACGCTCGTAGAACGCTGCAAGAAGTGATCGACGGCGGCAATATCGGAGATCTAGAAGCAGTAGAGATCATCAGTAAGCTCTATTTCGAGGGCATCATTGTGGAAGCTGGTGCCAAAGTTGGGAGCGGCACCTTTGCTATCGAGGATCTCAATATCAAATATGACGAGGCCGAGGTACCAGCTTATCTAGAAGACACAATTCCAGAGGCTGCCGCACCGACCTCCGAAGAACTCGGGGAGGCCGAGGCTGAAGATGCAGACTCAGCTATTACGGACTCAGCCAGCGACTCTGAATATCTAGCTCGGGCTGCCGCACCGGCCGAGGCCTCTGCGAAGTCCCCGACCGCACCGGCCGAGGCCGATTTCCCCAAGGTCTCTTCCGAGCCGGAGGGCCGCGACTTGAGTTGCCTACTCGACAAGGCCATCGGCGAAGCGACGGTAGTGGATACTAGCGACCGCGCTCAAGACGCCAAGAGAACCGCCTCTCATGGACTGGCTATTGTGCAAATTGGCTTGAAGAAACGCGCGACTAGTATCGAAGGGCAACTTGCCGAAAACCTCGCTAGGAAGAACTCCAATACAGCGACTCCAGCCAAGGGCAATACCCAGCCCCTAGCGGTCGTCATTCCTCCACCCCTCGATGTTTCGAAATTGGAGAAAGCGGAACTCCCCGATCCGACAGCGCCTGAGCAGGAGCTCGCCGACAAGACCGTTGCGGAGCAACTCGCTTATGAAGCGCCTGCTGCTGTCTCAGAATCACAGGGTGGCCTAGACGAGGAAACTGCGCCGAAGGAAGTCGGAGACGCGGGCGAAGAGGCCCCGCAGGTGGATGTGCCAGAAGGCGCGGACAGCGATGCGCAATCTGCAAGTGCTACGGGCTCCGATGAAGAGTTGGAGGAATCCAAAGACGGGGCAGGTGGCCCCGACGATGAGAACGACGAAGAGCAAGAAGACACCCCTGACGCGGTGGGGGCTAGCGAGGACGCCGAAGTCACCCTCGTGGTGGAAGCCGGCTACGCCAAGGACGAAGATGGGGCGCTCCCGAATCGATCCTTCGTCAAAGAGGTCGATACCGGCGACATTATCTCCTCCGATAGCAGCCCAGAGGGCATGGTCTCCGGCTCGGTGCCATCCAAGGCAGAGCTCGCACCGAAGGTCGAGGAGAATGAAGACACAGAGGATAGGCCTGTGCCGTCGATCTCCAAACACGACGAGGATGACGACGAGGAACCAAGAGGATCATTGCTCTGGCCACTCGTCGGCGTTACCGCCGCCGCAGCTCTAGCCTTCGTCGCAGTGCGCACTCAAGGTGGTGACTCCTCCGCCGATTCGAACGCCTCAGAACAGGGGGCAGGGTTTGATGCAGCTGCCATCGCCCTGCCGCAGCTTCCCGATTCACCTGTCATCGCCGACGCTGGCAGTACGACAACCCAGGCGACTCTGCCTGTCGACGCCGCCGCAGTCGCAGTCGCTCCGACATTTCCGGATGCCGCTGTAGTCGCCAAGCTTGCAGACGCCGCTCCCGCAATGACTCTCCCGGACCCAGCGGAGAACGTCAATGATGACGAAAAGAAGCTGAAGGCGTTCCTCTCGTCGGCGCGCAAAGCAAAGAGACGGGGCGACAAACTCGAAGCCCTGCAATTCATCGATGAAGCTTTGGATATACGCACGAGCACCACGGCCCTCTTGCTAAAGGCGGAGACTCTCCTGGCACTCGGAGACAGTAGGGCGGCATTGGAGGTTGCTACCGATTTGACATTCGTCGCCTCCCGGCGTGCCAAAGGCTGGCGTATTCGTGGCCATGCGGCCTACGAGCAAGGAAACCACGCCGATGCTCGCAAGGCATTTGGGCGCTACCTGGAATTGCGGCCCAGTGCACCCGACGCAGCGGACGTTCGCGCTCTCCTCGATTCCCTCTAGGGGCTTGGTGCCAAACGAGTTGGCGTTGGTCTCCAAACCCGGCGTAGCCACCCGTGAGATGGTGCGAGTGCGCGAATGCCCTCCGATTGAAATGGGATGTTGACCAAGGCTGTGACCTGAGCCAGAGTCCGCGCGATGTTGGTTCTAGGGCTCGAGAGTTCTTGTGATGAAACTGCCGCGGCGATTGTCGAGGACGGGCATCGCGTTCTCTCTGACATCATCGCCTCGCAGGTAGATGTGCATGCGCGCTACGGAGGGGTTGTGCCCGAGCTTGCGTCTCGCGCTCATGTCGCCAATGTGGTTCCTGTTCTTGATCAGGCGCTCAAAGAAGCCGGCGTAACCCTCGATGACATCGATGGCATTGCGGTTACTCAGGGGCCCGGTCTCATTGGTGCTCTTCTCGTCGCTCTGCAAACTGCGAAGGCTATTGGCTACGCCAGAGACATTCCGGTTGTTGGCGTTCATCACCTCGAAGGGCACCTCAGCGCGATTCGACTCGAAGACGAATATCCTCCCTATCCACACCTCGCCCTCGTGGTATCTGGTGGCCACACTTCACTAATGCGCGTGGATGGGCCTGGCGCATTAGTAGAGCTTGGGGCGACCCGCGACGACGCTGCTGGCGAGGCTTTCGACAAGGTGGCCAAGCTCCTTGGACTGGGTTATCCGGGCGGCCCAGCGGTCGATAAACTCGCTCAAACCGGTGACTCCAAGGCGGTGCCGCTTCCCAGGCCGATGCTCAAGCCGGAGACCAAGCTGGAGTTCTCATTCTCTGGTCTCAAGACCGCCGTGCTCAATATCGTTCGCGAAGGGGGGCTGCCAGAAGGACAAGACTTGGCAGACTTGTGCGCCAGCTTTCAAGCCACGGTCGTGGAGGTGCTAGTAAGAAAAACTCGCAAGGCCTCGAAGCTGGAAGGGCTTAGGCATGTGCAGGTATGTGGCGGCGTGGCAGCGAATAGTGGCATTCGAGCCGGCCTCCGGGAGGCGGGATCAAAACACGGTTTTCGCGTCTATGTGCCCCCTCCCATTCGCTGCACAGATAATGCGGCGATGATCGCTGCAGCCGGTACCTATATGCTTGAGCGCGGTGACCGAGCGGGCATCGACCAAAACGCAAACTCAGGCCTGCCTTTGCCCAGCGTGACACTCACATGACTCCGGCATTTCCCGATGCGCGCACGCTACTGGCCAGCTACGGCCTCTCAGCGAAGAAATCATGGGGCCAGAACTTCCTGGTTTCTGAGCGGGTCTACCGCGCCATCGTCGACGCCACAATCCGCTCGTGCCACGACTGGGCAGTCGAGGTCGGGAGCGGTCTTGGCACGTTGACGATGCGTTTGGCCGAACGGGTTCCCGATGGTCAAGTCGTGGCCGTGGAGCGCGATCCGGACATGCTCAAGGTGCTGAAGGCGGAGCTTGGGCACCTAGATAATGTCGTGATTCACCCAGCCAACGCGATGACCTACGACTACAGCGGCATTGCGAAGTGGCGCGGTGAGAAGATCGCTGTCTGCGGAAACCTCCCGTATCAAATCGCCTCGCAGATTCTCTTTCGCCTTCTCGAAGCCAGGCACGACATCACGCGCATCGTCACCATGATCCAGAAGGAGATGGCCGATCGCATGCTGGCTCCTCCCGGGGTGAAGGCCTATGGCGCCCTCACCGTGCTCATGGGGGCATACGCAGATATTTCGCCGGTGGTGCAAGCCAAGCCCGAAGACTTCAGTCCGCCGCCTCGGGTTCATTCCACGGTCATAAAGCTAGAAATACTCGACAAGCCAAGAGCCCCGATCCCAGATGAGAAGGCCTTCTCCGACGTTGTTCACGCCGGCTTTTCCCAGCGCCGCAAAACACTCAGAAACGCTCTGCAATCGCGCTACTCCAAGGAACGCGTGCTGGCAGCTCTCGATCATGTAGGCATTGATGGTGGCCGCCGAGGTGAGACGCTCTCGATAGAGGAGTTTGCTGCTCTCACCGATTCGGTCGTGGCTGCCGGTCTGCATGCCTGAGCTACCTGAAGTCGAGACGGTCCGGTGAACGCTCTCGCCGGTGCTTGGAGCCAAGGTTTCTGCGGTGTGGTGGTCGGGAGAGAACCTACGCCTCGGCCAACCCGTGAACCTCCGCGCTCTTCACAAGGCTAGCAAGGTCGGAGTCTTCGATGGAGTATTGCGTTTAGGGAAATATCTGCTTTTGGACATGGAGGGTCGCCCTCAGAGCATTTTGGTACATCTCGGAATGAGTGGTCGCTTCCGTCACTTCTCACCCGGTGCAGCTACGCCGCCTCATACGCATGTCGAATGGGGCCTCGAAGATGGGCGTATTTTGCGGTTCTCAGACCCAAGGCGATTCGGCGATTTCTGGTCACTTTTTGTGCTCGGCAGTCTAGGTCAGAGGCTTGTCGCCAAGATTCATCCCAAGACTCCGGCGAGCAGGCTCATCATCATGAGGTGCGAGCGGCTGGTAGCTGCCGTGCGCGACGTCTTGGAACGGGCGCTGATGCACGGTGGCACGAGTATGAAGGATTTTGTCGCTGCCGACGGCCACGCGGGGAAGCACAGCCATTACCTCTGAGTGTACGACCGAGAAGACGTCGCGTGCCCAGATTCTGACTGTTCAGGGCGCATTCGACGGCTTGTGCAGCAGCAGCGAGCCACGTATTACTGTCCTCGTTGTCAAAGATACTCATAAGTTCAGTACATTGAGGCCCCCATGTCGCTTCCAGCAAAGAATTGGAAACCTTTTGGGGTCGAAGTTGTCCGCAATAGTGGGGACGGGCCAATCCCCGCATTGGGTGAAGGATTGACCGAGAGCCGTTGTTTCAAAACCGACATGCCCGCCTTTTGTGATGGTCCTTTGATTGGGGTACTGTGACGCCGCACCTGTGAGCGCGAACCGCGACAAGCGTGTCCTACCGACACACAGATCCTGGGCAAAAGAAGACGAAACCGCTAGTGATGCTGCAAGACGAAGCCGACGAAGCTCTGATGCTTCGCTACCAGCAAGGGGAGGTTCGAGCCTTCGAGATCTTGCTAAATCGTCATCGCAAACCGGTATTCAATTTCATCCTCCGGTTCGTGCAAAGCCGCGAGCTTGCTGAGGATCTTCTCCAAGAAGCCTTCTTGCGAGTGATTCGTAGCGCCGGAAAATATAAGCAACAAGCAAAATTTACGACATGGCTTTACACCATTGCCCGCAACCTGTGCGTTGACCAGAGTAGACGAGCGAAACATCGCAAAGCAAAAAGCCTTGATTCGCCGCTGTCGTCCTCAGACGGCAGTGGAACCCTACTTGATGTGGTGGCAGGTAACGAATTGCCATCCGACAGAGCTGCTGTGTCCAAAGAAATCCAAATAAAGCTGCAATCGGCGTTGGCCGAACTCTCCGAGGAACAACGTGAAGTCTTCCTCATGCGCGAGTTCCTCGACATGCCGTTTAAGCAAATTTCTGAGGTGGTCGGTGTTCCAGAGAACACCGTCAAAAGCCGCATGAGGTACGCGCTTCAAAAACTTCGCCTAGAACTCGAGGAGTTCAGCGACATGGCAAAGGCACTTCCCTATAAGTAAGATCTGATGAGCGACAAGATCAATACCGACGTACTCGAGGACGAGAAGGAGACTAGTGATCTTCTCGCGCTCCTGTACCCGGAAGATGGAGCCGAGACAGAGGGTTCCGAATTTGTCTCAGATGACGAATTTCTCGGAATGCAGCGCGTGCGTTCGCTATTCCGCGACATGCCAGAGCAAGAGCCCTCTGACGCCGTGACAAATAGGCTCCTGGCGATGGCTGCGCAGCACGCGCCAAAGCCTGCAGCAGGGTCCAAGGGGATTTTCGCCTGGTTCAGTGATCTCCTCATGCCGCTTGTTGCCCAGCCGGGTTTTGCAGCGGCTGCGACACTCGTGCTCGTGGTGGGCGTGGCCGGGACTCTCTATGTCAAAGGCGGAGCGGAAATGGCTCAGCCGCAGGTGTCGTCCCGAGCAGAGGCCCCCAGCGAAGATCCGGTCTACAGCTCAAATGTTGCCAACGAGCCTATTGGAGAGGGCGCGGCAGCTGGCCTCCTCGGCGGGAAGAGCATCAAGGGAGGAGACAGGGCGGTCTTCAAGGAAGGCAAAGCGTCCAAAGGGAACTCTGCTACTCCGGGCAAGCAGCGCAAATCGCGCAGTAAGTCCGCAGTTGGCGACTTGAATTTCGGTGGTGGTCAAGGCACTGGCTCAGGGCCTGGCGGCGGCGGGCAAGCCGATGAGCGGCGAGTGATTGGCATTGTAGACGCTCCAGACGTCTCTCCAAAGAGCAAGGCTCCGAGGGGCGGCACAGAAGTGGCAGCGGAACCGGTCGTTGTGACGCCTGAGCAACAAGTGCGAGCGCCGACCAGGAGCTCCGAGCAGAAGAACAAGCCATCGCCAAAGCCGAAGAAGCGGCCGGCGACACAATCCTATGACAAGCTGTCATCGGCTCCCCCTGCTCCTCCAGCCGATGCTGTGGGTGCGAATGATGATAGCGATGAAGCGGATGAGGCAGATAAGAAGGACGAGGATAAGAAGGCGAGCCCCAAAGCTCCAAACTTGCATGCCAAGGCGATTTCTGCTGCCAAACGCGGCGACTGCGCACGCGTTTTGTCTCTTGGAAGGCAGATCCGTAGCATCGATAGCGGCTACTACGATCGCACGTTCTTGCAGGATGCACGGCTCAAGGCCTGCCGCTCTGTCAAGAAGTAGTCTTTTCTTAGGCGCGTGTCGTGCGCACTCAGCCTAGACCGCCGAGCATAAAAGATGATTAGAAATGACGAGTCATTTCTTTTCGAGTGCGAGGCGTGAATGAGGAGCTTGTCTGGACAAGTGACGATATGAATAACGCCGCAATCGGGAAGAAGGGGCCGCCAGAACGATCAGGCTTTGTGCTCGGCGGTCTAGTGCTCTGATTCAGAAGTTTTGAGCTAGAGAAGCGATAGCTGGCCTCTCGGCTTGGCCTCATCCTTTACGATGGGCTTGGCAACATCTTGCGATGCTCGAATCCTGTCGACGTTGTCACCGAGGATGTCGCGTAGGTACTCGAATGGCCACGAGAGCCTCGCCTCGGGTGGAATGCCTAGGTGTTGTTCTGCATAGGCTTGCAAGAACTTCGTAGTAGTAGCATTTACGTAGCCCCCTCCCTCAAAGCGCCCAAACTCAGGTTCATAACGCTTCTGGATAAGAGCAAAGAGCTCGTCACGGCGGGTCTTCGCAACCACGGAAGCAGCAGCTACAGATGCGTGAGCAGATTCTCCATTGTTGAGTGCTTCGAGGTGTGGGTAACGCGACTGCATAGGCCGAAAGAGCCGATCACCGTCCGCCACGATGCGATCGACTGTGGGCGCCTTCTCGATCATTCGAGCCGCGCACTCTCGCTCCAGAAGATTGAGCTCCGAGAGCCTTACCCGCCTATCTACTTCGGCTACGTCAACGACCTCTACCGCGACGAAGAGGGCGAGTTCCTCTACCTTTGCGGCCAACTCGGCACGAATTCTCTTTGCCTTCTTGCCAGAACCGTAGCTCTTGGAGTCCGCTAGACCTGCGCGGGTTAGCGCCGCTGCCGTCTTGCTATCGAGTACCACGGCGGCCAGGACCATTTGCCCAAGAACCGGGCCTCGGCCGGCTTCGTCGATGCCAAGAGTCATCTTGCTCATACTGCGGGCACTTCCCCGTCTGCTACCGTTGCCCAAGCCGCCTCGAGAAGGAGGCGATGCTCCTGCAACGCGTTGAGTGCTTGTTGCAACCCAGCATCAACTTCAAAAGCGCGAACCTCTGCTCGATTTGCGAGATCTTCTAGGCGAGTGGCCAAGTCGCCAAGAAGCTGGCCACCTGCGCTGGCGAGAGGTTCGGAGAACTCTGCGTGAATCTCAGGCGCACTTCGGAAAAGCGCATGATAGATGGCCTCTTCCTGCAGCTCGATGCTGGGAAGCTGATTGCTGAAGAAACGATCGACGAAGCCGCCTCGCAAGAAACCTCGGAGAAAGCTCTGGGTGCTGCGAAAAACCTCCGCATCGACCAGCTTTAGCCCATCCTCTACAAGTTCTTCAAGCGTGCCGAATTCCGCGTCTCCTTGATCGAGCGCCGCGAGTGCCTCGGTTACGCCGTCCCTGAGGATCGCAAAGCATCGCGTGCGACTCTCGGAGAGGAGGGCTTCGTAGCCGCTATCTAGGAGGCCTAGCAAGTAGTCTCGATCCGCTGGCGATGCCCTATGCGAGCCAAAGGGCATCTTTCGCGGCCGGACGAGCTCCAAGATCTCCTTGGCCGCTTGCCGATAGAGCAGTCCAGCATCCCGGTTGATGGTGGCGCGCTCCTGTTCGACAGTCTCGTC
Source organism: Myxococcales bacterium (assembly GCA_024222395.1). Lineage (GTDB taxonomy): Bacteria > Myxococcota_A > Polyangia > Haliangiales > Haliangiaceae > NORP324. The sequence goes on along the minus strand of JAAEPE010000288.1, from coordinate 7,980 downwards.
GACGAACTTCAGCATGCCCTTCATCGCCTTCACAGCCCCCTGCTTGAGCATCTCGGCTTGGGTTCCCTGCTCTCGTACTCGCTCGCCCACGAGGACAAGGGCTCGTGCGTGAACACTGGCAAGGCGCCGCCCTAGAGCTTGTTTCTTGAGCTTCCGCGCATCGCGGAAGAATCGCTCTTCGAGTGCTGTGGATAGCTCTTGCCAGCCACTACCGTCTTCACCTGCCATTGCTCGGCGGGCAGAAATTGGCAGGCACGTCTCAACGCGGTCGCCGAGTTCATTGTCTACAAACTTCAGGATTTTTGCGACCTGATCTGAGTTGAGCTGGTCGATCTTGTTGAGCACACCAAGGACCCGCACTCCCTGCTCTCGGATGCTATCGAGGGCTCGTTTCTCGGTGGTCTTGCCCGCTTGATTGGCAGTGAATAGCCACACGACAGCGTCTGCGCGCTGGAGAAATCCCCTTGCGACTGCCTCGTGTTCGGGCAAGATGGAGTTCAGGCCTGGCGTATCGACAATATTGACTTGCTCAAGAACCCCTATCGGCATCAGAATCTCAACGTGCCGCACCCTGCGCGCCTCATGGCCGTCAATCTGCGATAAACTCGCAGATAGAGAGTCACCATCAATTTCTCGGCTGGTGTTGTCCCGATAGACAACTCGCCCACCGCGGCTACGACCGTACTTGAGCATATTGATGGTCGCGGTAGTCGGCGTAATGCCGGTCGGTGCTACGTCGGCGCTCACAAAGGCGTTCACAAAGGTAGATTTGCCGCTTGAGAACTCGCCCATAACCGCTACGAGCAGAGGCTGATCGTATTCTGCTACAGCGACGTTCGCGTCTTGCATGAGACTGGCTAGATCGTGGTGGGTGGCGCAGAGCTTTCGAGTAGCAGAAGCTACGTCGTACCACTCGCTGTCTGCCTGCAAGTTGACGCCTAGCGCCGCTGCTCCACAGGACCCGAGCATCTTGCGTGCCCGCTCGTCACGTGGCTCTTGCTGCAGTGCCCTTCTTGCCCAGCGCGTTGCTTGCTCATCATCGCCCTCATCGAGCTCAAGTCTGGCCATCGCAAGCAGTGTCTCGTGTGAGCCTCCGTTGTCGATGGCGAGCTTGTAGGTTGCGCGCGCTGCATCCAAGTTGTTCTGCCCAGCCAGCTGCAGCCCTCTAGCCGTGAGAGCATCTGGATAGGTGGCGTCTAAGCTGAGCACCTGATTGGCCAGGAGGACTCCTCGATCGACGTCTCCTATGCTGAGCGCCAGAGATAGCGCTTCCTTGGCCACAGCCAGGTCCGCCCGCACATCCAGTGCTCGCTGATACGCCTCGAGTGCTTCGGTTTCCCGCTCCTGAAATCCGATGGCCTCGGCTAGACGCGCAAGCGCCTCCGGGTTGCGAGGGGCGCGAGCAATTGCCATACGCAGCAGAGACTCAGCGCTCTCTCCTTCTTCGAGCAAGAGCTTAGCGGCGCCAGTTCCGATCAACGCCTCAACCTGGGTTTGCTCTGTGTCTTCGTCCCCGATACGCTCGAAGTAGACTACTGCGGCCTCCGCATCCCGATCACGCAGGGCGATGCGGCCAAGTGCGAGCCAAGCGACGGCAGGACAGCCTTCTCGATCTGCCAATCGTTCCAGATAGCGTCTTGCTTCGGTATTGGAGCGCTTCTCGTCGGCGCTCAATGCTTCACCCAGGGCGGCGATGGTGCTCGCCTCATTGCCTGACTCCGCAACGGCCTTTCGAAGCTCGCGGATGGCTTTGTCTAGCTCGCCACTCGTTCTATAGAGCGTACCAAGGCCGGTATAGGCCTCGGCGAGGAGTTCTCTATCGCCGCCAGCGGCCTCTCGCGCTGCACGGAAGTCGTCTTCTGCGATGCTGCGCATGTCCAGCGCAAGAGCGGCCCAACCTCGGCCAAGGAGTGCTTCGGGCATGTGCTTTGAGAATTGTAGGGCCAGCTCGAACGCTGAGAAGGCCTCGTCGTTCTTCGAAAGCCTGAGCTCTGCCGTGCCCAAGAGCACTTGTGCACCAGAGTGATCTGGACGGTCTTGCGTAAGAGAAAGTAGCAGTGCCTCCGCCTCAATGAGGTCACCAGACTGCAGAGTCTTTCGAGCGACGCTGAGTTTCTCAGTGAACTCATCGGGCAAGAGATCACCTGTGATCTCTTCGATGCGCCGCTCGATTCGGGACCAGAAAGACACGGTCGTGAGCCTGTACTAGTTCAGATCCTTGCGAGTCTCGTCGTGCGCATCGGGCGGCTCACTAACGTCCTCATCATCGATGAGTTCGATGGAATCAATGTCCTCATCTGGGGCGAGCTCTTCCGACGCTTCCGCTTCTGGCGCTAGCTCCGGATCGATGAGAGGCGATTGCGCTGTACGGCGGCCCCCTTCCCAAATCTTGGCCCTGGCCTTGCTGAGGTCCATCTGCAGTGTCGCGACTTCCATTGACTGATCGCGAACTGCTTGCACGAGGGGAGCGATGGCATCCTGGCCGTCTTTGCGCTCTTGCACAGTCTGCTCCAGCACTTCTGTGATGCCTCGGTATAGGCTGGTTCCAGCCGTTGTAACGAAGTTGCGCAGGCGGTCGCCGAAGTCATCAATCGATTGATCGAAGTAGGGCCCCATCGCTTCACCGGCTTGCAGAATCACACCGGGCGCCCGCTCCTTGGCTTGCTCCTTGATGTCTCCTGAGACTTTCGACTTCACAACAATCGCGAGAATCGGTGCGGCGAGGGTGAGCAAGCCGCCAGCTAGAGTATTCACAAACATGAAGACCGTTGTGCCGAGAGCACCCAGCGCATAGACGCCGAGGTCGTACATGAAGCTATCGGTATCGATTTCGACTTTGGTTTGTGACGGCCCAAGACGGCTGCTGAGGGAATTGAATGCCTCCGCGACGTTTTCATTGGTGATGGCGATGATTTCTTCCGCCAGCTTTTCCAGAGCCTGAGATACGCGAAGGCCCTGCATCTCCGACCATTCCTTGAACTTGTCCTGAACAAAGGGCCCCAGATATTGCTTCAGATCGTTAGAGTCGACCCGGTCGATTTCGTGGGGAATAGCTCTGGCGAAATGTTGCGTAAAGTCGGCGAGCGCCAGCTGCACTTGCGATTTGATGGCCTCAAGTTCGGCTCCAATGCGCACATGAAGTTCGTCGATCTTGCGTTTGGAGGCATCGAGTTGTGTCTTAACTTCTGCAACCCGCGACTCGAGGTCGCCCATATCGAGGCCGAGAGCATGTAGCTTGATGCCAAGATTTTGCTGCACCAGCGCCGCGGTTCGCTCGGCATCGACTGCCGCGTTGTCGAGCACGATTTGCGAGCGGTCGGTGTCTAGGAAGCCGTCGAGGTTGTGTAGGAGCTCTGGAAAGCCGCTGTCAGGATCGTGGCTATCGAGCCAACCCTTTGCGGAGAGAGGGAAGACCACGGGATTGTCTACGAATTTTCGAAGACCGTTGCGCACGTAGGTGATAACGGCGTCTCGTTCATCGGAGTTGAGCAGGTCGAGTTTGCCAAGCACGAAGATAAGCCTGTCTTTGCAGCCTTCGAGAACGTGGCTAGAGAGGAATTCTCGCTCAGAGTCTTTGAGCGCTTGGGATGCGTCGAGTAGGAAGATAACGGCGTCAGCTCTTGGCACGTAGCCGTAGGTGATGTCTGCCCGCTGCTCGTTGAGGTCGTTGACACCCGGCGTATCGACCAGGGTAATGGTCTCTCTGAGTAGTTCGGATGGGTAGCCTATTTCAAGGCGCCTTACATCCTTGCTGTGCTGGCCCGCGACGGTCACCCAGTCGGCAATCTCAGAAGGAGATAGGCAGATTTCTTCGCCGCTCATCGTGAGAGCTTTGGCGGTCGGCGTGTCGGAAAAGACCAGGTGATTGATGGTGGCGGTGGTCGGCGTAATGCCCGTTGGCAAGAGATCTGTGCCCAGGAGCGCATTAACGAACGTTGACTTGCCGTGATTGAACTCACCCAGGACAACCAGGTGAAATTGTTCGTCGCGCAGCTTTTCGACTCGTTGATGGCGAATGTCACTTGCCAAGGAGTGCATGCCAATTTGGTCGGCAATAGCGGCCAATCGCTCCAGGTGCTCCAGGATTACCGCTTTGCTCTCTCGGTGTTTTTCTAGCATAGCGTCTATCCTTCCAAAATTTCAGATACGAGTTCGTCCGCTTTATCGGTGGCCATGCCGTCGGGCGACTGGTCACCGATCAGTTGACTGTACAGATAGGTCTTGGAGAAGACGTGAAGCGCAGCAATGCGATGTTTCAAGTGCTTGTTGTCTGCGACAAGTTCTGAGACCGGGCCCGTAGGAAGACTCCTTGGGTCGAGAAGACCATCGTAGTCGAGGGGGCCAGCGAAGGCTCCTTCGCTGCGGAGCATGGAAGCGACTGAGATGCCTACACTTCGGGTAGCGATGAGCCCGGCCCGATCGCAGGTGATATCAGCTCGCTTGGCCCAAGCTCGCAAGGCCATGATGGCTGGCGTTACGATCCAACGAACGAAGAAGAATGCATCGTGCTCTAGATAGTAGAGCGCGGTGCTATAGGGCACGAGATTGTTCTGTACGTAGCCCAGGGTACGACCGATTACCGCCTGCAACTCGGAATCTGATAGGGCATCGAGCCACAGGGGATGGATGACAATCAGAGAGTCGTCATCGGTTCCCAAGGCCCAGGAGCCGACCGGAGCGTTGGTATCGCTCACGTACATTGGGGGCCGGTGCTCGAGAGTGAGAGCATTGGCAGCGGCCTCGGCGGCTTGGAAGAGCCTCGGATGGCAGGCACTTGAGGACCTGGCACTAGCTTCGAGAAGCTCGTTTTTGGCGCTTCCCTTCCACTGCCGTGAGGTCGCATCAATTGCAAAGGAGACGGGCCTGAGCGCAATCAGATTGCGCCGGTGACGAAGTTCGCGAGAGAAACCGTAGGCTGCTCCATCGCGGGCTCGCTGCAGGACTCGTCCCTTGCGGTGTGCGATGTAGCGGGCCAGGTCGAAGTCGATCTGTGCCATATCCCGAGTATATGCCCGAAGTGGCTTGGGCGCTCGCCCAGGAGACCGGGTACTCAGGCTTCGTTGCTGGCGGCGGAAAGGGCGCGGTCTGATTGGTTTGACTTGCGGCGAAGCAGGGTGAGAGCGACGACACCAATCAACACGGCAAACCAGAGCGTCGCCAGTCGAATCAGGATGGTTGCGGCCAGCGCAGTGGGTTCATCACAGCCTCGTGAGGCTTCGACGAGAAGGAGCGTCATTGTCGCTTCCGTGACGAGGAGGCCCCCTGGCAAGAATGAGAGAGCACCGGCAATCGTGGTGCTGGCGTAGATGAGAATCGCGAGGCTGAGGGGCACTTCTGTACCGGGGAATGCCGAGAGAATTAGGGCAAAGCCTACGCATTCCGCTAGCCAGGCTACGACCGCCAAACTGGTTGCCCAGAGCATTGGCCAGGGCAGAACGAGCTGCGCAAGGCCTTCGTAGAATTCGAGCAGGGGGGCCCGGAAACGGCGAAGAAGGCCAGGATTGGTGAGCATTCGGACACCTCCTCTGGCGAAAACAGGCCAGGAGAGGCCAACCAGAGCTCCACCGACGAGCAGGGCGCCGACGAGCACAAGGTTCTGTGCGACGTCGTAGGTCGCCACACCGATGATGCCCAGGACGAGAAGCGCCGCCAGGTCGGTGATCCGCTCGCCGACCACCAGAGGGGCGGTCCTGGCAATGGGAACATCTCGAAACTCCCGAATGAGGTAGGATTTGACCAGCTCACCCAGCTTGCCAGGCGTGATGGAGAAGGCGAATCCAGATAGGAAGATTCGGGCGCTTAGCCCCAGGGGTATTTCGATCTCCGCGTGGCGTAGGTAGAGACTCCAGCGGAAAAATCGCAGTACGTAGTTCAGTACCGCCAGACTCAGTGCCGCTGCCATTGCCCACCAGGCAAACCCACCAAGGCGATCTCCTAGTGCACTCAAGTCTGTGTAGATCGAAATGCCTGCGAAAGCGGCGATTGCGACGACGGTCGCTATCAGTAGCCGCTTCCATCGCAAAGACACGGGGACTTTTACCACGCTTGACCGATGCATTGCGTTTCTCGACATCGTAATGCCGTTGGCCAATGGTTGGGATGTCGCGAGGTCTCTGCGGCGTAGTCCCGACACGAGCTCCGTACGACTACTAATGTTATCCGGAATCGGTGCCGAGGTATTGGGCCCGAACATGGCTATTCTGGGCGGAGACGTTGGTCTCGACAAACCATTCGAGCTCGATGAATTTGGACAAGGCTCTACGAGTTTTACTGAACCGCCAACGAGGGCCTATGCCCCTAGAATTTGCGGAGCTCCTTGCGACACTTCTCGTAGGCTGAAGTGCCCTTTGGCGCAATCGACGTCGCTTCGCGAAGCAGGTCTTTTGCCTCGTCATCATCGCCGTCCCTTTTTGCTCTGAGCGCCTTCTTGATCAGCGAATTGGCTTTGCGTTCCAAGCTCTTGTAGACACCCTCGACAGCCTGGCCTTCGTTGTAGCGTTTGGCGGTGTCAGCGGCTTTCCTCGCCGCAGCGAGGTTGCCCTTGGCCATATGCCCTTTGGCAGCCTTAGGCGCTACCTGGCCAATGCGGAGGCGAATGAGCTTTGCAAGGGTGCCTGAGGCATGTTTCTTGTCTTCCGATAGCGCCTTCTTAAAGAGATCTAGCGCTTCCCCTGGATTGGATCTTCGGGCCTTCTCGGCCTTGACCAAGTAGCTTCCAACCTTCTTGTAGGCATCCGCCCTATCGCTCAGTCGCATCGCCACATTGTCATCGTCGATACGATTGGCCGCCTTTTCGAGTGTCGCAGCAGCCTCGTCGAACTTCTTGCGCATGTAGAGAGATCGAGCAGCAGACTTGGCAGGCGATGGGTCAAATTCGTCTTCATCTGGATCCTCGTCTGGATCCTCGTCTGGATCTGGCTCAGCCTGACGCCGCCTCGGTTGAGCTATCGGCTTGCGAACGGTAGGTCGTCTTGCCGCGGGCCTTGGCTTCCTCAGCTTGGGCTTGGTGACGATGGGTCTCTTAATCGCGGGCTCCGGGGCAGGCTGCTCTTCTGGAACGAGCTCTGGTTCTGGGACGGGCTCTGGCTCTGGGTTGCTCTGGAGTGGTGGAAGATCTGCCTGGAATGACTCATCGGTGCCCCAGGTTAAGGCCGGAAGTTGCGCATTGCCGGCAATGAGACTCGCAACCAGAATTGGCTCCGGCTCTGCGGCTTCGGGAAGCGCTTTGGTCTCCTCTTCACCGGCCGCCGCTTGGTTGAGAGCGGCTGATTCGTCGATCTTCGGGATTACCACAGGTGAAGCCGCGGCCTTCGTTGCGTCAGCTCCGAGTCCTTCGACAGCTACCGCCTTATTCTCACCCTGGCTAACGAGCGTTGCGACGATGCCAAAGGCGACAAGCACGAGGGCGACGCCTACACCGATGAGCAGGCGCCCGCGCTTGGCCGGCGGTTGTCGGCTGGCAGGTTGATAGGGGTTGCAAGAATCCGGCCTCACTCCAGTCATCATGGGCCCGGAGCCCGGTGGCATGCTGCCTGAAGATTGTTGCATGGGTGGCATCGGGTAGGGCCCGGAGCCGTGCATAAGCATGCTGTTTGGCGACTGTTGCATGGGTGGCATGCCCATGTGGCCGTGCATAGGAGGCGCAGTATAGGGTCGGATAGGCGCGGGCAGTCGTGCGCTGGGTGCTGCGGGGCCCGGGTTCTGCGGCCGCGGCTGCTGGTTGGGAACCGGGTAAGGAGCGCTAGGGCTTTGCGCTACAGGGACGTTCAATTCAGGCAGATCTCCCGTTCCGTGGGGGATAATTGAGAGATCTTCCGATGGCGGCGTTTGAACGATCGACGAGACGGCAGCCAGGGCTGCGCTTTCGAACTCACGTCGGTCATGTGGTGGTGGTGGTGGCTTGGTCGGCCCTCTGTGGGGGCGTTCTAGAATCTGAGTTGAGACTTCAACACTCGCCACGATGCTCGTCGGAAGTTGTTC
>JAAEPE010000287.1 GCA_024222395.1 Myxococcales bacterium | reverse complement strand
GGAAACCGTGGCTCGCGTAGCCGCCACTTGGAGCCCCAGAGATTCTCATTTCGATGCGCGCGTAGCCGAGATTGGCAGTCTTGGGGAGACTGAGCGCAAAGTCGAAGCCACCTTGGGACGTGAGTTTGGCCGTGCCTTTGCGCTAGCCTCTGCGACGCTGTGGTCTTGGTGATGGTCAAGCACTCTTGCTCTTGGCAGACTTTGTCCTCCCAACGGTAGACCGAGCGAACAGAATCCAGGATGTTGACGCATGCTGCCAGCCGCTGCTCTACGAGGTCGCGGGCCGCATGTTGCGCCGATTCAGGGTCCGGGAAGGTGCAGTAAACCAGCAGGGCGTCGCTCATGCCGTAAGAGTACTTGGCCTTCTCAAAGGTACTGATTTCCCCGAACGCGCAATGTTGGCGTTTGGCCTGCTGGCGCCCAAATTCGGACCTTCTGGCGGTTGGTGCACCGCATCAGATCGCTTAGAGTACGCCGTATATGAGCCAGAATCCGACGATTATCTACACCAAGACCGACGAAGCTCCAGCCCTCGCCACGCACTCGCTTCTGCCGATCGTGCGCGCCTTCACGGCAGCGGCCGGCGTCAATGTCGAAACCCGCGACATCTCCCTCGCCGGACGCATTCTGGCCAACTTCCCCGACAAGCTCACCGATGAGCAGAAGATTGGCGATGCCCTCGCTGAGCTGGGTGAGCTGGCAACAACCCCCGAAGCCAACATCATCAAGCTTCCCAACATCAGCGCCTCGGTGCCCCAGCTCAAGGCCGCGATTGCCGAGCTTCAGGCCAAGGGCTACGACATTCCGAGTTTCCCGGAAGATCCTGAGACCGACGAAGAGCGCGCGATCGTCGCCCGCTACAACAAGGTAAAGGGCAGCGCTGTCAACCCTGTACTCCGCGAGGGCAACTCGGACCGACGCGCTCCAAAAGCCGTCAAAGAGTACGCCCGGGCAAATCCGCACTCGATGGGCGCTTGGAGCAAGGATAGCAAGACCCACGTTTCCACGATGGGGCAGGGCGACTTCCGCTCCAACGAGAAGTCGGTCACTGTCGAAGATGCCACCACGGTGTCCATCGAGCACCTTTCAGCGGACGGAAAAAAGACCATGCTCAAAGAGGGCATCGCACTTCTCGCCGGCGAAATCATCGACTCCACCGTGATGAGCAAGAAGGCGCTCTTGTCATTCTTGGACGAGCAAGTGGCCGAGGCGCGTGAGCAAGGCGTGCTCTTCTCGCTGCATATGAAGGCCACCATGATGAAGGTCTCAGATCCTGTCATCTTTGGACACGGAGTCCGCAGCTACTTTGGGGCTCTCTTCGACAAGCACGGCGCTACCTTTGAGGAGATTGGTGTCGACGTAAACAACGGCTTCGGCGACCTGGTTTCCAAGCTCTCCAAACTCGACGATGCTAAGCGCGCCGAGATCGAAGGTGAGATCCAGGCAATCTACGCAGCCGGTCCCGGCCTTGCCATGGTCGACTCCGACAAAGGCATCACCAACCTCCACGTGCCTTCCGATGTCATCATCGACGCTTCGATGCCCGCGATGATTCGCAGCTCGGGGCAGATGTGGAATGCCGAGGGCAAGCTGCAAGACACCAAGGCGGTGATCCCCGATTCGAGCTACGCCAGCGTCTACAAGGAGGTCATCGACTTCTGCAGAGAGAACGGTGCTTTCGATCCAACAACCATGGGTAGCGTCCCCAACGTGGGCCTCATGGCCAAGAAGGCTGAGGAGTACGGCTCCCACGACAAGACCTTCCAGATGCCATCTGCGGGCAAGGTGACGGTTCGCAATGCAGCGGGCGAAGCGCTCATGGAGCACGATGTAGAAGAAGGTGACATCTGGCGCATGTGCCAGGTCAAAGACGCACCGGTTCAAGACTGGGTCAAGCTCGCTGTTACTCGCGCTCGCGCAACGGGTGTCCCAGCCATCTTCTGGCTCGATGCGGATCGTGCGCATGACAGCCAGCTCATCGCCAAGGTCGAGCGCTACCTCGGCGACCACGATACCAATGGCCTCGACATTCAGACCATGGCTCCGGGCGCGGCAACGCGCTTCACCGTCGCCCGCCTCAAAGAGGGCCAGGACACCATCTCGGTGACCGGCAACGTGCTGCGTGACTACCTCACCGACCTCTTCCCGATTTTGGAGGTTGGTACCAGCGCAAAGATGCTCTCCATCGTTCCTCTGATGAAGGGCGGCGGGCTTTTTGAAACCGGTGCAGGCGGTTCGGCGCCCAAGCACGTGCAGCAGTTCACCCAAGAGAATCACCTGCGCTGGGACTCTCTCGGCGAATTCTTGGCGCTTGCCGTTTCTCTGCAGCACCTCTCCGAGCGTTACGACAACAAGAAGGCTGGCCTTGTCGGCGAGGCTCTTGACAATGCCACCACCAAGGCGCTTCTCAATAAGAAGTCCCCTTCGCGCAAAGTCAAAGAACTCGACAACCGGGGTAGCCACTTCTACCTGGCTCTCTACTGGGCGCAGGAACTCGCCAATGGCGACGATGCGGACCTTAGGGCACGCTTCGCTCCAATCGCCGAGGCTCTCGCCAAAGCGGAAGAGACCATTGTTGGCGAGCTGGCTGGTGCCCAGGGCGACGCTGTCGACCTAAGTGGTTACTTCATGCCGAGCGATGCACTCGCATCTGCTGCTATGCGTCCAAGCGCCACGTTTAACTCGATCATCGACGAGGCCAACGCATAGATGGAAGCCGAGTTAGAGCATAAGAAGGCGTCAAAGCGTATCAAGAAGATTCAAGTGATGGTCGCCGAGGCCATCCGCGAGACCTGCGATACGACGACACTCATGCTCTTCTCGGGCAACGACCATCTGGACTACAAGCCCGGGCACTTCTGCACCATCGATCCACATCAGTTCGGTGGGCTCGAGCCCTGGGCGGCGTATCTCGAGCACTTGAAAAGCAAGAAGGAGAAGCCGCGGGCCTACTCGCTGGCTTCTTCGCCCCACGAGAAGCATCTCGCGGTTACCATCAAGGAAGAGCGCTACATCCCGGGCAAGACCAAGTACCCGCCACTGCTCTCGCCCATCTTGGTGCGGCGCATACCCGTGGGCACGCGCATGGAGATCACGGGCTTCACTGGGCCCTACTACCTGCCCGATGATATCGAGAGCCGCACCGATCACATCGTGCACATTTGCGCGGGCTCGGGTGTTGTTCCCAACTGGAGCATCATCAAGTACGCGCTGCACAAGAAGCTCAAGGTGCGTCACACGTTGATTTACGGCAATCGCAAGTGGGACGACGTAATCTACCGACATGCGTTGGACGACTTGCGAGACAGGTACCCAGACAAGCTCAAGATTGTGCACGCACTGAGTCGCGAGCCAGGTGCTTTGCATCCTGGTGCCCATGTGTACGAGGGGCGTGTCGGGGCGGAACTCATCAGCAAGCACATCGAGGATCCGACAGCGGTCGAGGTTTTTGCGTGTGGGCCCGCGTTAAGTAAGTGGGACAAGCTGCAGGCAAAGCGAGAGGGCATCGAGCCCACGCCTCGCTTCATGGAGAGTGTCGTCGGCGCGTTCAAGACTGTGGGCGTTCCGAAGGAGCGGCTGCACCTCGAGAGTTACTAAACAGAACCACATGGAGCATGGTGCATCTCGCCGGTCGACTTCGGCGAGCAGTGCACGGACCCACGCGTCTCGAGTCTGACGACGAAGAACACCATGTGCCTCACAGCTCCAAACACTCCCAATGCCTCAATAACGAAGAAGTCGCACGCGCATAGCGAATCCCAGTAACTGCTTCCAAGCGCGCAGCTTCTCTCGCTCTGGAGCGGGGACGATGCCTGCTTCGTTGAGGATATTGGCTGTCTCTTCTAGCTTGCGAGGTCGTCCTGGTCGTCCGCGCGATTTCGAGCTGTCGTCTCGGAGTAGAGATTTCGCGCTTTGAGGATTTCCTTGAGGACGAGAACCTCCTCGGACTTGTACTCAAGCCGCTTCTGCATTCGCTCATTGAGCGAGCTAGCGATCATGACGATCAAGAACTGCAGAGTCGCGGGCAACATCGAGAGCAAGGTAGAGCAACCGCGCTGCAGATCCAATCTGCCAATGACGCGCTATCGGTGCGATTGTTAGTGCGTTCGTGAGTTTTTGGAAATAGTTTTTGGGTGCAGATCTTCTGAAACGACGGCAAGGTGCAGAGATTTGGGGAGATTTGTGTCGACTGATCTTTTTCGGAATTGCCTCATGGGGTAGATATCTAGAGGAGAGGACCATAGATGGCCTGTGAGGCCAAAAGTGCATGCACAGAACGTGGTAAGAGCCGTGAACCACTCTGAGGACCGCTT
>JAAEPE010000286.1 GCA_024222395.1 Myxococcales bacterium | reverse complement strand
GCCGACCTTCTGAGCGCAGTACTCAGCATGGCCCTGCGAAAACTCTTTGCATGGCAAAAGCGCACCGCCAGGCGCATCGACATTCGCATTCCACAAACCGGCGCCATCACCTTCGTACAACGATTCGGTTCGCTGCTCAATTTGAATGTCCACTTTCACAGCCTCCTCCGAGGCTAGGTCGAGGAGTTGGGTGATCCTCGCTCGCGTGAAGCCCAACGTCCGGGCCATGTCAGCCCGAGACGCATATTCGCCAGCACGTAGGGCGCTCTCAAGTTCGTCTAGCCTCATAACAATACAGGTGACGCCGAGGGATGTGCCTGCTACCAGTAGAGGGTGACCGTGAAGGCGCCCGTATGGGTTAGATGGTCGTCAAGGAGGCCGAAGAGCACGTAGTCGAGGGCGAGGCGCCATCGGCTATGTAGATTCCAGCCGATGTGAGCGCCTGTGTTGATGAGAGGTTCAACCCCATCGTCATCATCCGAGACGAAGACCGAATCGGCCTTGCCGACGCCGGCGGCTGCGGACGGTCGGAAAGACAGTCGGTCAGTGAGCTGAAGACGCGGACCGGTAGTTGCGCTGCCCCTCCAGCCCTCCCGGTCATCGGTCCGAATCAAGAGTGATGCTCCGGCCGAAGTTTCGAGTGCGATCCATTTTGCGAGGTGGACTCGATGAAAGACGGACGTATGCAACGGAAGGACGAGGCCGCCCCTGACGGAAGAGTACGACGGGAGTCCGACTCCAGCCGCTATACCGATGAGATGGTCGTCTCCGCGATAAGCCTGATATCGCAGCGAGCTCGGTATCAGGGCGGCGTCGAGCGTCAGAGTCTCGGTGAGTGAAATCGAGTAGAAGATCGGTAGCGGAATCGGTGGGAGAAATTCTGACTCGACGCCATCATGCGCTGGTCGGAACGCAGTGATCGTCGGCATGGACCACGTGTTCACATCGGCTGGAAGGGTGTAGGGCCTGTCGATATCGCGCGTTGGGAACGTATCGAGTCCACGCGGTGACGAACAAGACGCAACGAACGCTGAAGCCAAAAGCGAAGCGCCGACTAGTAGCGAAGCTGCGGCTAGCGAGTTGAGGCGAGACATGGAGCGCTCTATACCATAGAGGCTAGCAGGGACGCTCACTTCTTCGGAGCCTAGGCCTCAGACGCCAGGGAGGAGCGCTGCCATGAGCGCTACCGCATCCTCTCCTTCGACTTCTTGGCCGTTTCCGATAACTCCGCCAGCACAACAGCCAAAGATGAGGCTAGGACCATAGGCGAGCCCTCAGCTGTCGACTTCGAGCCCTGGAAGGGGAAAGAAAAAGGGCTCTCACGGTTGTGAGGGATTCTAGAAGCTCCCCAACGGCACCTGTAGTGGGAGAATTCGGAGCGGCTTCGTCATCGACCTCAGCGAGGAGGCTAGGCCCATGTAAGTGCTGGATCT
>JAAEPE010000285.1 GCA_024222395.1 Myxococcales bacterium | reverse complement strand
TTGAGAATGACCACGCCCACCATTTTGTGCTGTCCTTCGCAAGAAGTGGCCAAGGCATTTCGCCAGCATGGATAAGTTCTGAGTTGGCAACATAGTCACCGAGGGCGTCATACGCGGGTTCGAGCGTGCGCGCCAACAACTCGGCTTGTTGCCAGAGTTGAGCATCTGGGATGGGGCAGCCAAGTGCTGCCATTTCTCCAGACTGACGAACATGAGGAAGATGCATGCCCCAATTGTCGACGCAAACGGTGATGGAAAAGAGAAGAGAGAAACCGCTGCCGCGCAAGCGAGTTGGACCTGGCGCTGTTACCGCTGCGCATCCGCAAGCACATCGGTATTTCTGTCTTCGATGTTCAACTATACGATAGATACGCTCCACCACATCGATCTCTTCGAATTCCTCGAATTGGCCTTCCCACTCTGCGAGTTGACCGCCGCAGTGATCGCACGCTTGGTCGTCATCGGCCAGGGCGTGCTTTTTCTCCACAGTGGGAAAATCGAGTTGGCGGTTCTTCTTGCCCGATTTCTTGTCGGACTCTGCGTCGGACTGCGGACTCTGCGTCGGACTCTGCGTCGGACTCTGCGTCGGACTCTGCGTCGGACTCTGCGTCGGACTCTGCGTCGCTCCAAGCACGTCTTGGTTCGTTTGCTGAGTGGCAATGGCAAACAAGCCATCGTACGAGCGCCTCAAATCCACTGGCTTGGCATACGCAAAGACCCGAATGCTGCGCGTACTGCCAATCACCCGAGCGCTCGCAAGAGCTGGACGAAAGTTCGTTGTCGGGCGCTGCGTAACTC
>JAAEPE010000284.1 GCA_024222395.1 Myxococcales bacterium | reverse complement strand
GCCCGCGCTGAGACTGAAGCTGCCCGCGCCGAGACCGAAGCGGCACGCGCGGGTGAGTTCGTGGAAGAGGCCGACCAGCTCGTCGAACGGCCAATCGGAGCCCAATGCCAACGCCAATCTGAGCCTGGCCGTGGGGCCCGGCAGAGTCGGACTGAGCAGCGTCTTTTAGCGGCCCAATCTCCTCCTCCGAGGTATTCCTACCTACATTGCCGCTACATGACGCCGACTGGCGCCATATACACACCGTGATTTCGGCATGATAGTGATCTAGTATTGGCAGAACATGCAATCCCCCTTGCAAATGACAAATGCCCTATTCTTGTACGTGCTGATGACTTGTGGCGCGTCCCTTGCCTGCGGTGGCTCCCAGCTCGGTGAGGACGATCCCATTGATGAGCCCGGCGCAGCCGATGCTGGCACCATTCCCGACCCACCGGTTTGCACGGACGTCGATACCGATGGCGACGGCATCTGTGACTCTGATGAGATCGCCAATGGAACCGATCCGAACAATGCTGATTCCGACGGCGATGGCCTCGATGATGGCGAAGAAGAGCATTGGGGGACTGACCCGAACAACACAGACACCGACGGCGACGGCGTATCCGACGGCGATGAAGTCACACTCGGAACGGATCCCACGGTCGAAGACGAAGCCTGTGCTCAGAATTCGGCTGCGGCGGTCTCCATCTCAAAGCCCGTAGACATCATTTTTGTCATCGACAATTCAGGTTCGATGGGCGAAGAGATCGAAGGCGTTCAGAACAACATCAACACCAATTTCGCCGCCACCATCGGAGCCAGCGGTATCGACTACCGCATCATCATGATCGCAAGACACGGCAACTTTAACGGGCCTGAGAGCATATGCATCTCTTCCCCGCTCAGCGGCCACTCTTGCAGCCCGATTCCGGCGCAGCCAACGCTCACCAATACCTTCAAGCACTACAGTGTCGAAGTCGGAAGTCACAACAGCCTCACGCGCCTTCTCGGCGCATTCAACAGCGCTGATGAATTTGGCCTCGCACCAACAGGTTGGTCCGAGTGGCTGCGACCCGACTCGTTCAAAGTCTTCATCGAATTCACGGATGACTCGGCCACCGACTACACCGCTATCGAGTTAGATGACGCACTGCTAGCACTCGACCCAGCAGCCTTTGGTACCGCCGACGACCGCAACTATGTCTTCCACTCCATCGTGGGTCTGCAGGCCAAAGACGCCATGGACTCGACCATCGCCCACCTTCCAACCGACCCAATCGAGAGTACGAGGTGCACGGTTGGCGCCATGAACCCTGGGGTTAATTACCAGGAGCTGAGCGTTCTCACTGGTGGACTTCGCTTCCCTCTCTGCGTTCCCGACCACTACGACGTCATCTTCCAAGAAGTTGCTCAAGGTGTTGTCGAATCCGTTGGACTGCCCTGCACCTTCGCACCACCTGCAGCACCTGAGGGAGAGACCCTCGACCTCGAGCGCGTCATCGTGATCTACACGCCTGGTGGCGTTGGCGATGCGAACTCACTGGACAGGGTTGCCGACGAAGCCTCCTGCGCAGACAACTCCTGGTACGTCAACGGCGAGGACGCAATCTCACTTTGCCCGACGACCTGCACATTGGTCGAAGCGGACGAAGCAGCCGCCGTCAAGATCCTCACCGGCTGCGAGGGCCCGATCGTGGAAGTCGACTAGCTTCCGAAGGAAGCGAAAAGCGCGCCGGTGGCCCCGCCACCAGCGTAAAAACGTGCGACCACCCCCGGTAGTCCCACGTTATCTAATGCGCCTCGTCCCCCGAGTGCTCCTCCGAGGCTAGCGTTGGCGAGAGTGAAGTGGCCAAGCTCCCGACAGAGGCTAGAATGGCTAGCCTCATCTTGTCTTCTGCGGATCGCACAATCATCGAGATGAGGACATAATTGGCTTCTTTCAAGAGATCGCAGCGAGCCAGCCGCACTCGTACGGGAAACTGCATGTTCGGGACGATGAGGGCACGCGAGGTTTGGACTACCGGAATGCAATGCGAGAATGGACAATGGCTCGCGGCGTAATATCGGAAGGAACCGATTGTCGAATGTCACCGTCCATCCCAAAGATCGAGTCAGAGCTGCCACCACAAAGTGATTGAGGCATGCAAAACATGACGCTCCAATAAAGGACCCTGGCCTTCTCAAGCGCCGTACACCCGAGAGTGCAAAGCATCGAAAGCCAGAGTTGAAAAGCCTCACCGCCTTACAATCCGAACCACCACCAACGTGAACGGTCAAGGCAGAAGCTCTTGAGGTAAATAGGAAGCATGAATGGCGCCAGAATTGGGAGAAACGGAATCCACGAACTTGTGGATAACGTACTTCTCTACGCGCCCCGTGACTAGCCAAGAGGATTTTGTGAATGCCATCGGCTATCTCATTCGGCGTTTGGACGAGAACACTGGCCCCGAAACTACACATCCCTAAGGTGACAACAGTACCCCTCCGGCACGAGTACAAGCCTCAGGAGCCAGCCATCCTGGCAGCACTCGATCAAAGCCCATTTGACATTAAGCTTGAGTTCGGGAGCGAGAACGACGTGCGATGCTCGGACGAAATTGCCGGCGAGAATGGGCTGAAGTGAGCGTGCCAGGATAAAGCAACATTCTTTCTGTAAAAGTGGTTCACCCCGCATCCTCGGGTAGATAGCGTCGCCCGGTCTCCCACTCCTCGGAGGTTTCGATGAGGATCGCCGAGACCAGTCGCAGGCACGAAGCTTGGTTTGGGAACATCGTTGCTACTCGGGTTCGTCGCCCAATTTCTTTGTTGAGCCTCTCGAGCAAATTGCTGGTTCTCATTTTCTTCTGGTGAGCCTCT
>JAAEPE010000283.1 GCA_024222395.1 Myxococcales bacterium | reverse complement strand
TTGTAACGATCCTTGTAAGGAGAATAGTACCATTTGCTACCTTGTGCTACCGACTGCGTCGACCGCACCGACCACACTTGTACGTCACATGGAAGGCACCGTCATCATCGCGTGCTGGAGGGTCACGCCGGCGAGGTGCACCAGCTCATGCTCCCTCCTGGTGAACAGCAGCGGCGTCGGGGCGGGTTCGGGGGCGTTGATTGCCACGCCCATCCCCCGCAAGAGCTCATAGCCAGCCCCCGTCGTCCCGAGCGAGGCGAACGACTTGCCACCCGTCGCCAGCACCACGCGGGCATGTGTGTGCTCCCGGCCGACAGTCGTCTACCAGCCAACACCGGAACACCCTCGTGGCGCGTCACAATGGCTGGGTACAATGCGGTGTGGAGGAAAGAGGACGCGGGCACCAGGGCAGCGCGATTTGTGCCTCTATGTGTACGGATTTCACTATTTTCCGTACCATGGATAGCTATTTACAATGATCCATGGGAAACCGGCAAGCTGGTTTACACGGACATGTACTTTATCTGCTGGCAAGGCCATACAAAACGACGTCTTCCTTGTGGCTCGGTCTATATGGAAGGTGACGCCCCGCTCCTGCATGTGGATGCTGTATGTGCAGTGGACCCACGTCCGCGTTTCATATGGTCAGCCCAACCGGCTCGCGTCTGTACGCGCGGTACTGCACCGCCGGGCGTTGCGCCCATAGACACCGCAGTGGGACCGCGCATCGTCATGAAGTCGGACAAACAAGGGCGAGCTACTCGTCAGAGTCGGCGAGTTGATCA
>JAAEPE010000282.1 GCA_024222395.1 Myxococcales bacterium | reverse complement strand
CGTAGGGGGTTAGGTCGTGGTCGGGCCGAGCGGCGAAGATTCGCTCAAGGACAACGATTGCTTCGCCGAATCGCTCCTCTTTCCAAAGTCGTCTGCCATCTTTGAAAACCTGGGTCCAGAGTTCGTCGTCGGTCCCACTCAGGTGTCGGCCTGCTGTGAAGGAATTGGGGCGCAGGTACCAGAGGATGGTCTCGCCAAGTTGGTGACTCACGAGGGCTGCGACCCAGTGCCCGTATTCGCCAACCACAGAAAACCTCACACAGTCTCCAAAGACCACGCCGGCCACGGATCCCTCGGGAATACTGTGGAGCCTGGTTCCCTTTATGAGGCCCGGAAGTGGGCATGTTGAATGGCGGCCTCGCATTCCACCTCTGCCAGAAGCAGAACTGTAGTGAGCCTTGGAGATGTGGTCTTGATGGACCCATCCCCTGACCTCGATTTTGGTAGCGACCTCCAAGCTCATAAACGCTGGTGCAGAAACGTATTGATACGCGCCGCGCCTGGCACCCAGGTTGGTGACATGGAGTGGTTCCGCGTCTGGGTTGGTGTTTTCTGGGGACACTGCTAGGTCGGTAGCGTGGAAGCGTGCGAATGCTTGTCCACCTGGTTCGGCTAGAAAGCTCACAGGCAATCGGAGAAGGCCTGGTACTCCCCTCACCGCATTCATCTTGCTCGAGTCGGCGGGGTCAAATGTCTTTGCCGAATCTGCCACGGGCAACCCTCCCCATAGCGACAACTCTCGCGAAGTGTACTCAACGAAATCCAATTCGTTGTTCTTGTCTGTCTCTCCGCTAAAGAGTGAGTCCAGTATCATGCCGGCTGCCAGCGCAACCGCCGCCCGGGGTGAGTCTTGCTTCCGAGTATCGAGGTCTCGAGATTCGATCTTCGTGGCTTTGCTGGTCACCCAGTGGAACTGGTTAATGGGTACATTGAGCGCGAGCCGAAAGCCCGGCTCCGATAGCAGGACAAGTAGTGAGTCGTCCTCTTCTTCGACTACCACTGTGGACTCGCTTGGCGTCAATCGGTGCCGCGCACGGCGCGTGAGCTTCAGCTCTCCCTTGTCGGAGAGGTAGTGGGGCAATTGCGCAGTGACTCTGGGGCGGTGATCGGCTGCCGCAGAATTGGCTAGGGTGCTCGGCGGTGTTCCAAGGTTGGCCAGACACTCCGTGAATGCCGAGCAATCAAGCTCGGCGGTGCATTCCCCTACGGCGATGAGTTGGGGCGGAGGAATCGCTTCTGCACCGTAGGTGAGCGCGCATTCGGAAGCCACCTTGGGCGCAAGTCGGGCCAGTTCCTCTTCCTCCATGCTCTGCTTTTTGCGAGCGTCGGTCGCCGAGCAGGCTGCCAGTCGCTCGCACATCGCGCCCACGGTGGCCTGCTCTGGGCGTTGAAGCTCGGCTCCAGGCCCATTCTTGCTGCCGCAGCTAGACAGCGCAAAAGTGAGAGCGAGGAAGACGCCCAGGCGCAGAGGCGCTGCGATGATGAGTCCTGCCTTTTTGTTCACGGAAGTCTCATTGCCGCCAACCGCGCAGGCACCACCCCGGCACAACGAATCACAAAGAAAGACCCGACGAAGTACTCTCAAGACTGCCAGAATAGATGCTCGAGCCATCAGACCAATCTAGAACATCGTCGCTAGGTATCTGTCATCGTCGCGTAAAAGCGTGTCACGATTATGTCTTGTCGGGTCGAAAGGCGCTCGATGTTCCCCCTTTCTGATGACAAAGGGGGGGGGCTTCCTCGCCGAGAGACACCTGGTTCGCAACGCTCTACTCCACTTGGTAGATCAGCTGCAGTAGCGATCTACCTCTGCGCTGGAGGCCTAGCCTCGCCTGTTTAAAACGAAGGGCAATAGCTTCCATTCTTGGTGACCCACTGAGTGTCATGACATCTGCGTGGTGATGGCCAAGTGTCAGCCAGGCAACCTCAGTGCCCCGGCTTTGTTCTGACTTCATGGTTGTTGGAGTGGTACTGGGCTCACGGGCCGGACTCTTTCCTGCTTCCGAGCACGCAACCGTGAGCAGCGCGCACGGGACGAGCATTCCATATTGCAGCATCACCACTTGGTTCTTTTGCCAGAGAACCAGTGTCGTCGTCAACGGTCTCTGCGATGAGCATTGTTGAACCTTCTTGTCCCACAGGCGAGCCGATACCCGCCCAGGTCTACGATTCTCAAAGATGTGGGAGATTCGCAATTCCTGTGTAAGTACAGGTGGTTGCGCGGTTGCAGAAAATCCGGTCATGGCACTCTGAAACACTAGATCGCATGAAGAGCAGTTCAGAGAGAGTCGGAGAGGTGCAGCGCAGTGGTGTGGAGTTGGTGCACGAATTGGTGGCAAGTCCCAAAGATAGAGTGGGGGCCGGGCTGATAGCGCGCCTCTTGTTCGCGTCAAAAGTTGCTCCCCGAAAAACTCTCAGAAAACTGTTCTGTGGAACCTGCGACTAGAAGGAGGCCTAGCCTCCGAACCTTGATGTGTCGATTTCGGCGTCGGCGTTTGTCGCGGACCCAACGTCTGCGGGGCTGAGCAGGGCAGCCGTAGCTGTTGCAACGACCATAGTTGCTGCATCCATGGCTAGCCTCTTCTCCGGGGTTACACGTTCGACACGATGCTCATCCCTCGTGGCGTGAGTGCTCCTCCATTGCTCTGGGCACTAGCCCTGGTTCTGCGATGTCGGCAAACCGACATGCGATCGTTTGCACGCTATTCGCTGTTGGCGTTTGGAATACGACCAGTTCAAACATTCTGTTCTTTCGAGAAAAAAGCCGACCCATATTCGGGGTCGAGTCGCTAAGCTTATCCATCGTGTACCTAACTCGAATCCTCCCGCCCGTGTTGGCGATGCTGTGTGCTTGTGTGAACCTGGGCAACGATATTCCCGAGCCAGATGTATGCGATGGAGCAAATTCGGAGGGCATCGACAGCATAGACATCGGCTAGCCTCCCGAGACCTCGTTGGCTGCAAAATTCCCCGGGTCGCGAGTGAGTGGCATCCAGAGAAGAACGGCGATGTAACACCGCACGTCGTCGAGCCCGACCACATGATGTCCGTGTGGTGGAAGTGCTCGAAGGGGCACGAGTTCCAGCAATCAGTTCGTCGTCGAACGAGCGGCCGTGGCCGCTGCCCGCATTGCCTAGCCTCGACTTGGGGATGAGGCGTTCTATTCGATGTTGCTTGCCAAGGCCGACGCTGGATCCAAGCGCGACATGCTGGCATTTCAGATCACGAGCTACGCGGGAAGCATGTGCCTGACACGCAATGAGCTTGCCGATCCTCTGTTCT
>JAAEPE010000281.1 GCA_024222395.1 Myxococcales bacterium | reverse complement strand
ATGCCTCAGCTTAACTACCATCAAGCGAGGTGCAAAGGCTTGCCAATCGGTAGTGGCATCACCGAAGGAACCTGCAAATCTCTCGTCGCACAACGAGCGAAACGAGGTGGCCAACGCTGGCGACCACAAGGTCTATCTGCGATCCTGTCGATTCGCGCCCTCAGGCAGAGCAACCGATTTCAAGCTGCCTGGCATCACAGACCCGCTCCCCGCCTCGTAACCCTCGCAGAAAGCTAGGTCGGTTTCTGGTCCAGACCCTATTCAAGACTCGATAGACCCCGAAACGTTCGGACCGCACTCAATTGAACCGTCAATGACTCGAGCGATTGCACAGCATCGAGGCCCTCTAGAGAAGTGAGGTTGCGCATCTGGCTAACGTATAGGCTGCCTAGATCGGAGAGATTGCTGAGTCCTCGGAGGTCCGCAAGTTCTCCTTGACTGAGATATAGAAACCCGTCTATTTGCTCGAGGCAGCCTAGTTCCGCGACGTTCAGCACACTGCCTGAGATGGTGAGATCACCAGAGATTCGTCGATAGACCGAGAGTGCTTCGAGGTCCTCTGGCACCATGGCGAGAAAGTCGTCTTCCCAGACCAGGGAGTCCTCGCAGCTTGGGACGCTCTCTTCGCCGCCGCACGCAACAGACAAGAATACGAATGCAGCGCACATTGAATGTCCACAGATTGCAGCAAGCCAACCGAGTCTGCCACATCGCACCGGGACCTTGCTTGGAACCTCTAACCGCCACCAGCAGTAGCGATTGCCAGCCGGCTCAGGCCGACGCGTTTGGCGCGCTCCATGATGCTCACCACAAGACCATGGCTCACCCCTGAGTCAGCGCGAATCACAACCTGGGTATTGGCATCCCGGCTGAACGCCGCTTGAAAGATGCGCTCGACATCTTTGTCGGCCACTTGCTTCTCATTCACGAGAACGGTGCCGTCTTTGTTCACTGAGACCACCAAGGACTTGGAGCCGGGATCAATCTCTTGCGCCTCACCAGACGGCAAGTTGATCTTGAGCCCCGAGCTCTTCGAGTCGATCTGATCCTGCTTGACCTTATCGACCGCGGCCGAACCAGAGATGATCAGAATGATTACCAGCACCAAGAAGATGTCGGTGAGAGGCGTAATGTTGATCTCTGAGAAGATGGCACCGTCGCCACCTTCAAGATCCACCTCCTCTTGCATGCCTATCGCCATGCTCTAGCGGTCGTCCTCGTCGTCAGAGTCGTCGTCGTCGTCATCATCATCCGAATCAGCTCGCTTGAACTTCTTGCCGCTCTTGCCTTTGCTCTTGGCAGGCGGCTTCTCTTCTTCGGCCTCTTCGAGCAACTCGATGAACTCTTCGGCAAGGAGCTTGATCTCGAGCGCTACTTTGGCGAGACGCTGGTTGAAGTAGTTGAAGACGATTACAGCCTCGACTGCCACCAGGATGCCTGCGGCCGTCGCGTAGAGTGCTTCAGAAAGCGGCCCAGCGACGATGGCCAGATCATTCTTCTTCTCTTCGAAGATAGAGCCGAGGCCTTCGATGATGCCAACCACCGTGCCAAATAGCCCGACGAAAGGTGCCGTCGCGCCGATGGTTCCGAGCAGCCAGGTACGGCTCTTGAGTTCTGCCAAGACACGCACACGCTCGCGTTGCACCGCACTGGCGACATTCGCAGACTTTGTCCGCCCGTTGCGTTCAAAGCCGACTAGGAAGACGTCTGCCAGCGGCGATTGTGAGCGCTCACAAGCCGATCTAGCTTCGCTAAAGGCGCCCCGCGACAAGCCGCGGGTGACGTTCTCGTGAAGGGCCCGAGCCTTGCGCATGTAGCCCCAGTGCGCGATGGCGCGATCGAGAGCAACAGCCAAGACGATGACGGAGAAGGCCAAAATGACCCACATCGCGCCGCCCGCCATATCCAAGATTTCCCAAAGAGAGTGCTTCATCAGAACCTACGAAAGACGATTGTCCCGCAGCTCGGGCTAGGGTGCAAACGACGCGGTGTATCCGCCGCCATCAAGGCCCACAGCATCAAGGCCCACAGGGGGAGCCCGAACCAACCGGTGTGGCCGGCCGGCGCCTGTGCTGGAAAGCCATTGACGAATGTGCAGACGTTCATTTCCTCCAGAAGGTTGCCTCTGAAGGACGAATTGCACTCATACGCGAGAGAGTACGGCACTGTGCGCGGGGAATAGGGACTGCTCCGACAATGCAATCCGGCAAGAGGATGAATCACTCTGCCGCCTGCTACGTGCAGGGTTAGCTTGTGCCGTTGCCAGGCGATTTGCTAAACGATGGCTGTGTCTGACGAGAAGAGTGAGATCCGAACGGTCCAGTGCGCCAAGCTCGGCAAAGAGCTGCCATCGATGATCTACAAGCCCTTCAACGACGAACTGGGCGAGACCATTTTCGCGCAAGTCTCCCAAGAGGCCTGGAACACGTGGCTCGAGCACTCAAAGATGCTGGTCAATGAATACCGACTCGATCTAACGAGCGAGAAGGCGCACAAGGCCCTCAAAGAGCAGTGCAAGGCGTTTCTATTCGAAGAGGGCGAATCACAGGCACCTCCACCAGAGTTCGTGCCTACCGAGAGCTAGACCGCCGAGCGTAAACAATGATAGCTCTGATGGTCCTGCTTTCCCGATTGCAGCGTTGCTCATTTCGTCATTTGCCCCGGCAAAATCCTCATTCGCGCCTTGCGCTCGAAAAATCAGAACTCACCATCCTCGGTCATTCTTTTCGCTCGACGGTCTAGCGGTTTTCGGTCGCTTCTTGCGCAGGCGTATCTGCCGCAAAAGAGTCTTTTTCTGGGGCTGCAACCGCGTTTTTCGGAACGCTCTTGCCGCCTTTGCGAGTCTTGCTCTTCTTGGAGAGAGAGCGCTTTGCCCTAACGCTCTTGCGGCGCTTGGTCTCCCTGGCGATGGAGTAGCTGCAATTGCTCTCTTCCGGCGATCCCTCTACCTTCTGCTTGTACGCTAGCGGGCTCTTCTCACGAATGTCATTGGCAATACGCCCGGCATCGCGACATCTCTTGCTGCGTGCAGCAGTCTGAAAACTCCGAACCTGCTCTTGTTCCCATGAGCTCGGTGCCGGCTTGGCTGCAGCCTTCTTCTTGCCAGTCTTTGGCGCAGCACGCTTCACCGGCGCTGGCGCCTCCCCTTCTGCATTGTCGCGAGCAGTCCGGCGATTGCGGGCCTTGCCATCAGAAAACCTCTCATCGAGAGTCGCCGTTCCGACTTCGGATCCCAGAGCGCCTCCGCTGATAGCGTTCGAAGCAAAGCCATCCGCAAGAGCAGTTCCCTGCATGCGCGGGTCCGAGAGGCCGGTCGCCTTGTCCGAATCGAGATTGCTATCAAGTCGTTGCGAGACTCTCTGGCCTGCTTTGGGAGCAGCCGCTGATTTCAGAGACTCCTCTTGCTCGGGACTGGCCAAGTCTGCGGTATAGCCCCGCGCCCCCGGAGCTACCGTGGGCTGGTTCTCGAATCGACCCTCCTCCATGGCCTTGACCGGCTCTTCCCTGCTCGCAACAGGTTCTGATGGTGGCTCTGGCTCTGCCTCATCAGCCGTCGTGGTCAATGCCGCAGCGGCACTAGGAACGCTCTCGGGTCTCTCGGCCTCGGAGCTCACGATAGTCGGCTCGGCCACCATATTGCCGTTGCGCAAGTGCAGTGTGCCCGCCACGCCGACCAAGAGAATTAGGGTGGCCATGGCGCTGGCCGCCGGGTGCAAGATGACCGGCTGGAAGAAGCTCACAATAGCGGACCACACACCTTGCTTGGGTTGGACAGCAGCCGCAGCCTTCTGCATGAGCATAGCTGTGAGAACGGTGGGCGGCTCCGCATGTGGCAGTCCCTGAAATGCCACACGTGTCTCGCGAAGCGCATAGGCCTCTGCCCTTTGCTCCGGGTGGGCCTCCAAGTAGGCTTCGAAGCTCGCCTCAGCTTCGGTATCTAGCTCTCCGTAGAGCCAGTCCAAAAGCTTGGCGTCGAAATCTGTATTGGTCGAAGACATGGCGTTTCTAGAACTACTTGATTGAACCTTTGCAGAGCATTCCGAGAGGACTGCAGTGCTCCGCTATCATCGATGGCCGCATCAGAGGCTACCTACCTAATAGTGTAGCCTCCCGAAGTGCAATCGGCTGAGATTCCCTTTTGGGCCCCCACACTGCGAAAATGTGAAGATTCGGCATTGAGGCCTCTTGGGAACGCAGAAAAGGTCGTTGAATCTCAGCAGCTTACGGCTCCTTTCTTGAACATCCGAGGGTTATCCCTCCCTGTATCAAACGCAGGCCTCCGCGAAAGGTTCTACTGCAAACGAGAATCGTGCACTGGACCTACTCGACCCAGACGATCTTCCATTCCCGGACATCCCCTTTCACGGTCACATCGACGATGTCATCGAGTCTGCGGCCACGAACAGCCCTGCCAATCGGCGATACGGGGGTCACTACGGAGAGATGACCATCTCCATCGGGGCCAAGGAGGGTCATTCCCGCCCCAACCGGAGCCAAGAAGAAGGTTCGCCCCTCGCCGCTCTCCTCATCCTCAATTTCGACGACAGCTCCCACTTCAATCGGCGCCCGGCTGCGCAGAGCCTTTGGCACGAAGCCTGTGAGCGAGCGCAATTCGGCACTGGCCTTCTCGGCACGCTGCTTCTGCCCACGAGCCAGACTTGCGAATTCCATGGCTACCCGCGAGTCGACAGTCTTCTCCTTTGAAGTCGCGCCGCTGCGAGCCTCACTGGCGCACTCAGTGGCCGATCGGCCGGCTTCGCGGGCCTGCTTGAGAAGCTGAGCCTCAAGCTGTCCCACCAGTTCTTGCTTGTCCATGCTTGGTAGTGAACGACAGAGATCGGAGGTGGGCAAGAAATGTACGTGCTCAGAGCACGCATCTTCAGATATGGAGGGAATTACCGGTCATTCGATGTGATCCAAACGGAAGGCAGAAGCCTCTTTGATGAACTTGGAGGGATTTCGGTTCTGAGAAGAATCACCAAGGCCTTCTACGACAAGATCTACGAGCACCCTTGGCTCGGCAAGTACTTCGAGACCATCGATAGGGACCACATAGCTTCGCAGCAGGCGGAGTTCATGCAAGGTGTCTTGGGAGGCCCCCAGAT
>JAAEPE010000280.1 GCA_024222395.1 Myxococcales bacterium | reverse complement strand
GTTTGTGGTGAAAAGGAGGGTGAACCATGGCCTGCGGCTCACGCCGAGGCCAATTTACAGAAACAATAGTGCACTACCAGAGGATTCCCGAGACCAACGCCATCTTCAAAAGACTTGAGTGCGTTCGCGAGGAAGCCACACAGTCCAACAACCAACTGCTGATTTCTGCCGATGCCAAAGCGACTGTTAAGATCGGTGAGCTATCGCGTGGCGGCAAGAGTCGTGTGCCGGTTCGCGCGCTCGATCAAGATTTCGTATCCAGCGGCAAAGCGACACCACTGGGTCTATTGCTCCCAGAACTCGACGAGTTGTCGATCACGGTTTGCACTTCCAAGGTAGTTGGGGAGTCCTGGAGAACCATTGGAACGGAGCGCTGCTCGACACCTTGGAAGCGATTGTTGGCTACGCCAAATCGATGACCCGGAAGAAGCAAGACCCTGTCGTGCGACTCGCTACCAAGAACCACCAATTGGGCGTCAGTCTATCCAAGCAAGCAATGAAGGACGTTGAGCACAGGCTAGACCGACTG
>JAAEPE010000279.1 GCA_024222395.1 Myxococcales bacterium | reverse complement strand
TTTGGAGGCGCTCCTCGCGCTGCCTCTCGCTGCACTCGCCCATGCTGACGGCGGCGTTGACGAGCTCATGGCCGAACCGCTACTTCTGCTGGAAGCGTTGCGTGAGACCGGTAGCCAATTTCATGTTTTCGTGGACGAAGCCGGAATTGCGATACCCCGAACCGGTCGGGGGACCTACGCGATGCTTGAGTCGAGCGTGCATGCCGTGCGCGCGACGAATGGCGGTGCGTTTCATCCCAAGGTCTGGGTCATGCGCTTTGTTGGCGAGGACGACGCACCGTTGCTACGCGTCGCTGTACTCTCGCGCAATCTAACTTTTGATTGCTCGTGGGACGTAGCGCTGGTGAGCGAAGCGGTGCCGGAGGGCAAGCGCCGCAAGCGCTCGAGTCGTCCGCTTGGAGACCTGCTGCGAGCGCTGCCGGGATTGGCGAATCAAGCGCTTCCCGAAGGCCTAGAGCCAAGGGTCGAGCAGTTAGCCGCGGAGGTCGAGCGTTGCGAGTTCCCATCGCCCGAGACTTTCGAAGGGGCGATTGACTTTCAAACACTCGGCCTCAAACAATCGCGAGGAAAGAGGCTGTGGCTACCGGCGGAGCATGGCTCGCGCCTACTCGCGATTTCTCCCTTTATTTCTGCCCGAGCGTTGGAAGCGCTTGCAGGTGCTTCGTATGGCAAATGCATCTTGATCGGTCGCCAGGACCAACTTGACAGCCTACCCGAGAAAGCAATTTCGGACTGGGATCGGGTACTCGTGCTCGCAGAGCAGGCTGGGAGTGAGATCGACGACGAGGCGGCGGATCGGCCGGATGGCCTGCATGCGAAAGTCATTGGCATCGAACACGGTTGGAATGTCTCCTGGTACGTCGGCTCTGCGAATATCACGAACTCGGGCTTCGGCGGATACAACGTCGAGCTCATGGCGTCCGTGACCGGAAAGTGCAGTCGCTTCGGCATCGATCGCTTCGCCGCTGCCGGATTCATCGACATTTGCGAGTCGTATCAACCCATCGAGCCAGCAGTGATTGATTCCGAAGCAGTCTTCGCGAAGGATGCGCTCGAGAAAGTCCGACAAGCATTATTGGCCGATGGCGCGCTGCATGTGGAATGCGCTCACGATGATTCCGGTTGGCTCCTCACACTCAAAGGGAATCTCGAGCTGTCAGCTGATATCAAAGTCGTCGCATGGCCCGTATCGCTCGGCGAGGAGAGTGGGAAACCGCTTCCTTTGCCGCTCGGTTGGCAATTGCCGACCAACCTGCTGACGGCATTTGTCGCGTTCCGGTTGAGTTCGATCGTGGCGGGGGTTGATGATGTTAGGCTCGCTTTACTCCTTCCCGCTACCGGTATGCCCGAGAACCGAATGATGCATGTGCTCCGCAGCCTGATCGACAGCCGAGAGCGGTTCATGCGCTTCCTGCGCGCACTTATCGGTGGCCTTGACGGTCTTGTCGAGTGGTCGGGCCAAGGCAACGGGGATGAAACGTCTGGCTGGGGGGCCGCATTCGGCGGCGAATCGCTGTTGGAAGACTTGATGCGAATAGCAGCACGCGAGCCGGCTCGTCTTGAACCCGTGCGTCGACTCATCGATGATCTGCGCGCCACCGACGAGGGCAGAGACATAGTACCTGATGATCTGATTGCGGTCTGGGACGCCGTGCAGGAAGCGATCGACCACCATAGCGTTCGCGGCCACGATACCAATGCCACTGCACACGTAGACTTGTGTGCGACGCCCGCCGCCGAGGCAGATTAATGAAACGTCCCGACATCGACTCGGCCTTGGAGCCGCTCAAACCGTTCCAGCGGAGAACCGTCGATCACGCGTTCCACCGGCTGTTCGAGGCGCCGGACAGCACCAGCCGCTTCCTCGTGGCCGACGAGGTCGGCCTCGGCAAGACACTCGTCGCCCGCGGCATCATCGCCCGGGCCGTCGATCATCTCTGGGATAGCGTAGATCGAATCGACATCGTATATATTTGTAGCAACGGCAGCATCGCGCGCTCGAATCTGCCGAAGCTTCAGGTCGCCGATGTCGGTCATCGCGCGCTTTCGATTGCAACGCGCTTGACGATGCTCGCGACGCAGCTCGCCTCGCAGGGAGAACATCGCGGGCTCGCCGAGGGCAGGCTCAACCTCATCAGCTTCACGCCATCCACCTCGTTCAACATGGGCAACGCCGCGGGGCATGCCAATGAGCGAATCGTATTATTCCGCCTGCTCGAGCCACTGATCGAGCAGCGTACGGCGCTGATGAATCTGCTGCAAGGCAGGGTTTCGAGCCGGGTTCGTTGGCGAAGCTGGCTCCGAGAAGAAGACACGCCCATCGATCCCACTGTAGCGGGACGTGTCGAAGAAGCATTGAATTTGCGCGAGGGTCTTCGTGACGAACTCGACGAAGTGCTCGAGACCTGGTGTATGCGATATCGGAAGCACTGGCCGGCAGACGCGCGCTGGCAGCGAAATCACGTGATCGGCGAGCTGCGTCAACTCGTGGCGCGTGTCTGTATCGATGCGCTCGAGCCGGATCTGGTAATCCTCGACGAGTTTCAACGCTTCAAACCGCTTCTGGAGCCGGACCCGCCGCGCCGCAGCCCGGCGGCCGAACTCGCGCAATCGCTGTTCGATGCCGTTACGCCGGGGGGCGAACCGGTGCGAACACTGTTGCTCTCGGCAACACCGTACAAGCTCTACACCGCAGATGCCGAGATCGAACACGAAGACCACTACCAGGATTTCATCGATACGACGAGCTTTCTGATGCGGCATGACCCCGCCCGCATAGGCGGTCTACGCCGCGAGATCTCGCGCTTCGGCACAGCGCTCAAACGAGCCACAGATGGCGACACCAGCGAAATCGCAGCCGCGCGAGACGTGGTGCAATCGACACTCCAGACCGTCATGGCGCGCACGGAGCGGATCGCAGCAAGCGAGTCGCGCGACGCGATGGTCGAGGAACCGAAGATCGAACTCACCATCACACCGAGGGATGTCGGGCAATATCTGGCGTCCGACAGTTTGTTCCGTGCGGTCGGCGCACGTGATCCGATCGCGTTTTGGAAATCTGCACCGTATCTGCCGCATTTCATGCATGGTTACAAGTTCAACGAACAACTCGAAGAGTCATTGCAATTGTCCCCTGCCAAAATCAGCAACTTGCTGCGTAAGCATGCCGATTCCATGCTCGTCGAGTCCGATCTGAATTCCTGGCGCGAACTCGATCCAGCAAACGCGAAGCTCCGGGAACTCGCGCGGGATTTGCTCGATGGCGGACTCTGGCGGTTGCTGTGGTTGCCGCCGACGGTGCCATACTGGCCGCTCGAGGGCGCATTCAATGACCAGGAAGCCCGCAGCACCAAGACACTGCTCTTTTCCGCCTGGAACGTGGTGCCTGACGTCGTGAGCGCCGTACTGAGTTACGAGGCAGAGCGACGAATGATGGGCGGGCATGCAAGCTCATACGCCGATCCCGCCAAACAGCAAGTTCCGCGGCTGCGTCTTTCACAAACGGCAACTGGAGCCCGTTCGCGTCACCGGCTGTTGTTGCTGCTGCTGCCGAGTTGCCGGCTCGCCGATGAGGCGCATCCCCTTGCTGCACCCGCCGGTACCGACCGTCGCGCCTGGGTGCGCGAGCGTATTCAGGCCATGCTTGCGGAACCTACCTTGCCGAATCCCAACGAGGGGGAGATAGACCACCGCTGGGAATGGGCGGCGCTCATGTTGCTCGATCCGGCGCTCCGGGAGTTCGTCACCACCTGGAGAAACGACGCCACGCTGCCAAACCCGAATCCCGAGGTTCTACCTGACTACCTCGACGATCTGCTGGCGATCGATCCCAGGGAGATGGGGCGACGCCCGGAAGGCCTCGTGGAGCTTCTGACCGAAGTCGCACTCGGTGCCCCCGCCACGCTAGCAGCCAGAACACTGGCGTCGAGCGGGATCGGGCATATTGACCGGTGTCGCGGCGCACTCCAAATCGCCGATGCGTGTTGGCGACTGTTCAACCGGCCAGCGGTGATCTCGCTTCTCGTGCAGCTGACGGGCGGCGATCATCCGGTGCCGCGGGACGAAACCTATTACTGGCGCCAGGTATTGCGCTATTGCATCGACGGCAATTTGCAGGCCGTGCTGGACGAAACCTGGCACCTGCTCTGGGAGCAGCACGCTTGGGCACAGGAGCAAGCAGTTGAAGATACGGCGACGACTTGCTCAGGAGAACTTGCGGAGGTCGTGCATCCTTCACCGTCCCGGGTGCATGCGAATTTCTTCCTCCCGAATGGCGGGCAGGTCGATAAAAGCGGGATTCGCATCCGCACGGTCTTCGCGCTTCGCTTCGGCGACACGAACTCGGAAGAGCGCGAAGTGACACAGGACGCCGTGCGCGCGGCGTTCAACAGTCCCTTCCGACCTTTCGTGCTGACGAGCACATCGGTCGGCCAGGAAGGCCTCGATTTTCATCCCTGGTGCCACCGGGTCGTGCACTGGGACCTCCCGGGCAACCCTGTCGATCTCGAACAGCGGGAAGGTCGCGTACACCGCTACAAGGGTCACGCCGTGCGCAAGAACGTAGCGTTGACCTTCAAGGAAGCTGCAATTCAAAGGTGGCAACCGGGAGATGATCTATGGTCAATCATTTTCGAATTGGCCGATGACGCAGCACGGTCAGCTATGGCGAGTGATCTGATTCCGTACTGGATCGCGCCTGGACATCACAAAGTTCAACGTCACGTACCGCTCTTATCGTATTCGAAGGAAGTTGAAGCGTTTCAGCGTCTCAAGCGCCAACTTGCAGCATATCGGGTAGTTTTCGGTCAACCTCGCCAGGAAGAACTGGTGACACTCCTGGATTACTCGGGAATTGAAACGAGCCAGCTTGCCGAATGGGCGATCGATCTGCAGCCTCCCTTGAACGAATAACGAACGTTTTCTGCGGCTGAAGCATCAGCCAGAAACTCCTTCAATCCACCAGCGACCCTAGGTTGATCATTGTCGGCCAACGGGATGGAAAGACGATCGAATTGATACAGAGTGGGCGATAGCGAGGAGTGGTTCGGGCAGATCTGACAAAGCAGTGTATTTCAAGTTACTCATAAGCCGGATCTGTTGTCTGGAGCGTCAAACTATTAATCCATCGACTTCGAGCAATCCTGCGCTCGTGCAACTCGACAAACAATACACCCATACCATTGAGTAGGGTAAGCATCATTGCAACTGTTTCATTTGGAACCCAAATACAACCATTCCAACAATTAACTCCGCGTTCTTTTTGAATAAACCCTACCCCTTTAGGAATCTCATACACAGGCAAATAGTGACCTCTTGATTTACGGTATTTTGGATCCCCATTTTTGTCCATAGCTCGAAATTCTTGCAATCTTTGGTCGAAGTCTCTCTCATCCGACTGGTCGCCATACACCGTGATTAGATATCTGACCCTTTTTACCTTTTACCCCCTGCTTTCTAGCATCGATCGTCGCAGGATATAATTGCGATTTGCTGCGAACTGTCATCAGCATAGGAAAAGTAAACGCCCTATGTTGTTAAGGAACCTCAAAGGATCACTGAAAGAC
>JAAEPE010000278.1 GCA_024222395.1 Myxococcales bacterium | reverse complement strand
TCGCATGGGCGATTATCACCGCACCCGCCTGACCCACACTCAGGAAGTCGCCACGATTGCCCGAACGATTGGCAGAGCCTTGCGATTGAACGAGGACTTGGTCGAAGCGTTGGCTTTGATGCACGACATCGGTCACCCGCCGTATGGTCATGCCGGAGAAGATGCGCTAAACGAGGTGGCTCACGACGTGGGAGGGTTTTCTCACAACCAATTTGCGCTGACGATCGTGCAGGTCCTCGAAATCAGGTCCTCGGATACGCCGGGCTTGAATCTGACCCATGAAGTCCTGGACGGACAAACGGCACGAGTGGACAAGCAAGCGAAAGGGCCGCGGCCGCTACTGGAAGTACAATTGGTGGATGCCTCGGATAGCACCACCTACGATGCCCATGACACCGATGATGCTGTAAAGCTGGGTTTGGTGACCCTCGAAGAAATGGCCGAGGTACCGCTAATCGCCTCATGCCTCGATTTCGTGCATGCGAAGTATTCGCAACTCAACGCCAAGCAGCTTAGAAAAGCGGTGGTTCACCGGCTCATTGATT
>JAAEPE010000277.1 GCA_024222395.1 Myxococcales bacterium | reverse complement strand
GTAGATCTGACTGTGACAGCGGCTTCGTAGTCATTCCATGGGCCTAGAAGGCACTGGTGCGCAGAACGAAGCACGTCGAGGCAACGCCGCTAGAAACTGGGCCAATCTCACCGTTGCACACCAGGATTCGGCTCCTCGTAGGAGCCTGCGAGGCTGGGAGTGTCATAGTCAGAGTTACACCCAATCGAAAGCGGCCGCCGTGACGCTTGTTGAACTTCTTCCATCGCTTGTCTTTGCCATCGTAGTGGGTATTGAGGTTGTCCCAGACAACGTAGACCCATTTTCTTGGGATATCGCCGCGCGAGAGCATCCATAAATGACACCAATGCATCGCCTGTTCGGCTTCCCACGACTCGGCCGAAATACGGCCTGTCGTCATCGGCCAGGGCGTGCCCTTCTTCACAGTGGGCAAATCGAGTTGGCGGTTCTTCTTGCCCGACTTCTTGCCCGACTTCTTGTCGGAATCTGCGTCGGAAGACGAAGAATCTTCCGAGGCGCCCGTGGAAGGTGAGTCTGGTTGTTCCGGCGTAGCATCGGTGGAACTCGTAGCGACGAGCAAAGCGAGCGAGTCATGGGCTTCATCTCCTTAAACCGGAGCAACTCCTCTGTGAGGTGTCTATCGCCAGACTCACCTAGGAGAGTCGCGATTTGTTCTGCTTGCTTAGCGAGCCGCTTGGGCAGGCGATCGTTCTCTTTGTGAATTAGAGTTAGCGATTGTTTCGCTGTCCTCAAGTCACGAATGGTAGAAAAGGGCAATCCCTGTAAACAGCATAATCCAGCGCCCACCGCAAGGTCTGATGGGATGATCTGCTTCGGTGACAGTGAAATTATTTCTAGGAGAAGTGCTCTCTCGAAGTGCTCTCTCGAAGAAGAGTGATAGTTCGTTCATCGTCATCTCGATATCATCACTGCTTCGTCGTCACATCGCAGCAAAACGCCCTTTGTCCATCCCCTTCAGATAGATGCATAGGCCTGTGCCATCGAAGAGCAGAACTTTTGCACGATTTCGGCGCTTGTTCACAAAGAGGAACAAGTCGCCTGCAAGCACGTCTTGGTTCATTTGCTGAGTGGCAATGGCAAACAAGCCATCGTACGAGCGCCTCAGATCCGCGCGCTTGGCATACGCAAAGACCCGAATGCTGCGCGTACTGCCAATCACCCGAGCGCTCGCAAGAGCTGGACGAAAGTTCGTTGTCGGGCGCTGCGTAACTCACGCAATGCCCAAGCTTTGCCAGGAGCTTTGCAACTTCTTGTTCCGTTCCTTGGTCATGGAACCACGATGGCCAGAAGGGGCAGGTTATGCTTTCGTAAGGGCCTTTTCCTACCCCGTACTGGACTCGAACCCGATGGAGAGGAGTCTCGGACCCTGCGATCGGATTTCCGTGGGTGGCTCTCAGACGCGGACTGGTGGATTGCCAGACAACCGTCGACGTATTTCAGATTGTTGTACGAGCGAACGCTAGAATCTGTGGCCTGATGACGATCCAATTTCCCCACTTCGCCATAGAATGACTCGCTATTCCTCTAGATACAAAGGCGTCTCTTGAGGAAAGGGGACTCCCCGAGTCCTGTCCGCCCTATCTAACCTTTTCCTTCGCAGGATCTATTGAGACTGTCGCCGAATAATTCGGACTGGAAGGCGAAGAGCTTGAGGAAGCGACGGAATTCGCAAGCCTGCCAGTGCTAGGATCTGACGATTCGGGAAATCCTATCTGCATCGACAACCAGGGGCGCGTGCTGATTGTGGATCACGAAACTGGCTTCGCAGAAGCACAGATTGTTAATTCGTCGTTGGGCCATTTCCTGGAAGGCGCTATGCCTCCGCATTATCGAGAATCTGATCGATCTTTGCTGGTCCCAGCTTCTTCTTGCTCGTCTCAAACAAGAGCTCTCGTGCTCTAACAGGGGTGGCAGTAACGGCGGCACCACTTCCAAATTCGGAGAGCAGAGCAAGCAAGCTCTTTGAACCAGTCGTCAAGATGTCAGTGAGCCCTGGCCAGAACCTGGCTAGCATCGCACTCAACTGCTGCCGCTCGAGCGTGCCCTGTTTCTCGTAGCGATACAGGATTGCCGTCGCGGCCTTCGTGGTTCGACGAGACTCACTCTCCAACTTGAGCAGACGGCTCCGCCCGCTCACATGCAGCATTCCGATGATGCCGCATGTGAGCGTTGTGCGAGCTTGGCACGCCGCCGTAGAATTCACGGGAGTCATGCACCATTATCGGATTGACGTGGTAGACCTGAAGACCGCGTTCCGCGAGCTGGAAGCGCAATGCGTCACCATAGATGCCGGTCGGCTCCACCGCCACATCGACCTCACGATTGGTTCTGAGCTCTTCCACAAACTTGTAGAACTCAGCTGACTCGGCCTCATGCTCCACAGCCCCGCGCCCGTTGTCGCCCCCCAGCGCTGCCTGCAATTGCCCCGATTGCTTGAGTATGCTCGCGAGTGCCCGCTGAGCTTTGTGATCTTCGGGTAAGAGCTCGACAACCGCGGAGTAGACCCGCATCGCCTTTCGGCTTCCCCAAGTTCCGAGCAAATGTCACCGAGGAGGCGAACGACCACCAAGTTGTAGGCATCGTTCTTGCGCCAGTCGATTGCCGCCGAGCGGGCCTCTTCCAGACGGTCTGCCTTCATGAGCCCATGAACATGCGCAAAGCGTGCACGCCGGTCTTTTGGGGCATCTGCTACTGCTTTTCGGAGCTCATCAATCCGAGTTGTGCTCGCTCCAGTCGTACCGCGTGGCTCACTTTCAATGGCCTGCAGTGATAGAGGCGAGGTTCTGGTCACCCGCTGAGGCCTGAGTGGCGAGGACGGCTAGGGCAGCACAGGCAAGTCGAATCTTCATGCCCCGCGCTAGTGCACGCTAGGGGCCTGCAGCAAATGTCGCGTGATCGAGGGATTGCCGTACCTCCGTGTCAAAGATGACCCCCGGTCTTGGAGAAATGGACACAGAGCGGGTCAGCGGAGGTTGTTTTGAGGCCCGAGCGTTTTGGGCGACGAGATGGCCGTAAGGTGGGCCCGAGGCTGTGCAAAATCGGGCACTAGCACTACACTGGCGCCGCTTCAGTGGGTGACTTGCCCGCCCTAGATGTAGGACAAATACGCATGACCGAACGCCTTTTCAACTTCTCAGCAGGCCCCGCAATCTTGCCCGAGCCCGTGCTGCAATCTGCTCAGAGTGCACTGTGGGCATTCGAGGACAGCGGAATCGGCATTCTCGAGCACAGCCACCGGGGAGCACTCTTCTCAAAGGTCATCGAGGAGACCGAGGCAAACTGCCGCAAGCTCGCTGGAATCAGCGATGACTACGAGGTGCTCTTCCTCCAGGGCGGCGCCTCGACCCAATTCTTCATGATTCCCATGAGCTGGCTCGGCGAAGGCAAGACCGCCTCGTATGTGAACACCGGAACCTGGTCGAACAAAGCTATCAAGGAGGCCAAGCTCTATGGCGACGTCCATGTTGCGGCCAGCAGCGAGGATAAGAACTTCTCCTACCTTCCCACGGAGGCGGAAATCCAGTGGCCAGCCGGTGCCGCCTATGCCCACTACACTTCCAACAACACAATAGCGGGAACGCAATTTGCCGGCACACCAACCGTGCCAGAGGGAGTTCCCCTCATCTGCGACGCATCCAGCGACATCTTCTCCAAGCCCATCGACGTAGGTGCCCACGGCATGATCTACGCTGGCGCCCAGAAGAACCTCGGGCCCTCGGGTCTCGCATTGGTGATAGTGCGCAAGGACATGGTCGAGACTGCAAAGCAAGAGCTGCCCAGCATGCTCCAGTACCGAGTGCACGCCAAGACAGGCTCCTGTTTCAACACGCCCCCGACCTTTGGCATCTACATCATGGGAGAGGTATTCAAGTGGATTCTCGAGCAAGGTGGCTTGGACGCTATGGCCAAACTCAACGAGAGCAAGGCTGCCATTCTCTACGACTACCTCGATGAGAGCGCGATGTTCCGCGGCACCGCCCGCGAAAGCGATCGCTCTCTCATGAACATCGCATTCCGAGCCACCTCCGAAGAGCTTGAAGCCCAGTTCATCAAAGAAGCCACCGCGGCAGGCCTTCCGGGCCTCAAGGGACACCGCTCTGTCGGTGGCATGCGGGCGAGTACCTACAACGCTTTCCCCGCCAAGGGCGTCACGTTCCTTGTCGATTTCATGAAGTCATTCGAGAATAAGAATAAGTAGTATGAAGATCGGTATAATCAAAGAGACCTTCGAGGGTGAGTGCCGCGTTGCGGGAACGCCAAAATCTATCGCCAGGCTCAAGAAGCAGGGTTTCGATGTGGTTGTCGAAAGTGGTGCCGGTGCGAATGCCGACTTCACCGACGATGCCTACCGCGAAGCTGGCGCCGAAGTCCTTGGAAGCGCCAAGGACGTTTGGGAGGCAGCGGATGTGCTCACCAAGGTGCGTATCGCTACCCTAGATGAGGTGCCTCTCTCGCACGAGGATCAGGTTGTCATCTCGATGGTGAGCCCAGCCCAGAACAAAGAGCTCATCGATACCTTTGCAGAGCGCAAGGTAACGTTGCTCGCCCTGGACTGCGTACCTCGCATCTCCCGGGCACAGAGCATGGACGTGCTCAGCTCGATGGCCAACATCGCTGGCTACCGGGCTGTGCTTGAAGCCGCCAACGTCTACGGTAGCTTCTTTACGGGTCAAACCACGGCAGCGGGCAGCGTGCCACCTGCCAAGGTTCTCATAATCGGAGCTGGCGTCGCGGGTCTTGCCGCTCTCGGAGCTGCGCGCGGCCTCGGAGCCATTGTTCGTGCCTTCGACACCCGCGCCGCTGTTCGTGAGCAAGTAGAAAGCCTTGGCGGTGAGTTCCTCGAAGTGGAATTCGAAGAATCCGGCGAAGGCGGAGGCGGTTACGCCAAACTCATGAGCCCTGAGTTCATCGAAGCCGAGATGGCACTCTTCATGGAGCAAGCCAAGGAGGTGGACATCGTCATCACTACGGCGCTCATTCCAGGACGCAAGGCTCCCACCCTCTGGACAGAGGACCATGTCAAGGCAATGAAGCCCGGCTCAGTCATCGTCGATATGGCTGCCGAGTCGGGTGGCAACTGCGAGTGCACCGAGCACGGCAAAGCGGTTGTTGCTCACGGCGTCACCATTCTCGGTTATAGCGACTTGCCAAGCCGCATGGCTCGCGTCGCCAGCGACCTCTTCGGCACCAACATCAGCCACCTCACTAAAGAACTCGGCAAGGCCGAGGGCTTTGCCATCGATCACGAGAACGAAATCACTCGCGGTGCACTGGTTCTCGACAAGGGCGAGATGCTCTGGCCGGCGTCGAAAAAGGAAGCGCCTCCTGCGCCAAAACCTACACCAAAACCAGAGCCTGTACCCGAGGTCGCCAAAGCCGTCGAAGCGCCGCCGAGCGGCGCTGGCAAGGCGATCTTCAACGTGCTCGCCCTCGCGATGGCTGCCGGCTGGATTGGCCTTCGCTTCGGTATGGGCAATGAGCAACTCAGCCCCGAGCTTGCGATCTTTCTGCAGCACCTCACAGTCTTCGTCTTGGCCTGCTTCGTCGGTTGGCAAGTTGTCTGGAGCGTGACCGCAGCGCTTCACACGCCTCTGATGAGTGTGACCAACGCGATTAGCGGCATCATCATCGTCGGCGGCATATTGCAAGCCATCGGCGATACCACCAGTGCACCGGTTCTCGTCGGCGCAGCCGCCACACTCTTTGCCACCATCAACATATTCGGCGGCTTCTTTGTCACCAAGCGCATGTTGCAAATGTTCCAGAAGTAGAGGAATCCGTCATGCTTACACTTGAGCCAAGTCTTCTCACCATCGCCTACCTCGTGGCGGCGGTGCTCTTTATTCTCTCCTTGCGCGGTCTCTCCAGCCAGGAATCCGCTGGCTCCGGCAATTTCATGGGCATGCTCGGCATGGCCATCGCCGTTGGTGCAACTCTCTCAAACTCGTCTCTTTCGGCGTACGGAATAACCATCGCCGCTGTCGTCGTGGGCGGCGCGATAGGTCTCTTCTTGGCGGCCCGCGTAGCCATGACTGCGATGCCCGAACTCGTCGCGCTCTTGCATAGCTTCGTTGGTCTTGCGGCTGTGCTCGTTGGTGTTGCGGCTCACCTCAGTGGCCACAGTGGCACTGTCGTCAGCATTGAGATCTTCGTCGATATTGCCATTGGTTCGATTACCCTCACCGGTTCGATCATCGCGTTCTTCAAGCTCAAGGGTTCTCTAAGTGGAAACC
Source organism: Myxococcales bacterium (assembly GCA_024222395.1). Taxonomy (GTDB): domain Bacteria; phylum Myxococcota_A; class Polyangia; order Haliangiales; family Haliangiaceae; genus NORP324. The sequence continues at coordinate 5,549 of JAAEPE010000277.1, read as the reverse complement.
CCATGCTCCTGCCTGGGCGCCATGTACTCAATCTAGCCGCTGTCGCAGCCACTGTCGTACTCGGTGTGCTCTTCGTGAAAGCAGGCCAGAGCGACACCGCTCTAGTCTATCTCGGCATCATGATTGCCATCACCGGCGTTCTGGGAATGCACCTTGTCTTGGCCATCGGCGGCGCCGACATGCCCGTCGTGGTCTCCATGCTCAACTCATACTCAGGATGGACGGCATCAGCCGCCGGCTTCATGCTCGGTAATGATCTGCTCATCATCACCGGTGCCCTAGTTGGCTCCAGTGGCGCGATTCTCAGCTACATCATGTGCCGCGCCATGAACCGCTCCATCGTCAACGTCATCTTTGGCGGCTTTGGTGCTAAGCCCAAGGCCAAGGCCAAGAGTGAGGGCGATGAAGAGCAACGCGAGGTAGACGAGATTGACATTGATGGAACGGTCGAGGCCCTGCTACACGCCAAAAACGTCATCGTCGTTCCCGGCTACGGTATGGCGGTTGGCCGCGCACAACACGCCGTGCGTGAGATGACCGAGCTTGTAGAAGCGCGAGGCGGCCGAGTGCGCTTTGCGATTCACCCAGTAGCTGGCCGCTTGCCTGGGCACATGAACGTGCTACTCGCTGAAGCGAAAGTGCCCTACCCAATCGTTCTCGAGATGGATGAGATCAACGATGACTTCCCGGAGACCGATGTTGTTCTGGTAATTGGCGCGAACGACATTGTCAATCCTGGTGCCCAGACCGACGAGACCAGCCCGATTTGGGGCATGCCGGTTCTCGAGGTTTGGAATAGCAAGCTTGTCGTTGTCATGAAGCGCAGTAGAGCCACCGGCTACGCAGGCGTGGACAACCCTCTCTTCTATCACGATGCCACCCAAATGCTCTTCGGCGACGCTCTCGCCAGCGTTACCGAAATCGTCACGGGCCTGCGCGCCGAAGCAAAGGCAGCAGCGTAGTCCCCAATGTTCGCTGGCCTTCGACTCCGCCTTCGGCACCGAGCCAAGGCAACCAGCGAACTCGGAAATCTGCCGCAGCGCGGCCTTGTCAAAGTAGTTGGCAAAGTACGCGCCGGCAAAACGCTTCTCAAAGCGCCTATCACAGGACGAAGCTGCGTCTTCTACTGCGTTGACATAGGCGAGTGGTCCAACGGCAGCAAGACCCCTCTACTCAGCGAACAGAGTAAGGAGAGATTTCACATCGAAGACGACACTGGTAGTGTCCTTATCGATCCCGAAGCTGCGCAGCACCAGCTGCGAAGCCATCGCGAGCGGGGACATAGTAGCGAGAGCCTCAATGCGCATCGCGCGCTGCTTAAGCGCCACGACTTCACCATGGTCGATGAGTACGGTGAGTTGCGAAGTCTGGCATACCAGGAGTACATCATTCCGCCGGGTGCCAGCATTAGTGCTCTCGGGGCCGCCCGGCGACAGGCAGATCCGATGGGGACTGCCTCATACCGCGAGATGCCCCAGCAGACCGTAATTGGTGGGGATTCGACGGAACCCTTGCTGCTCAGCGAATCCTGAGCGCAAACGTTTCTTGCTCGACGAGCCGCGAGTGCCGTCGTAGGGTGCGCTGGTTTTCGAGGCCCCTACATGACCCACGCACAACGACGTTCTGAGCTCCTCATGCCCGCAGGTGACCTCGCCAAGCTCAAGACAGCAGTCTTGTACGGCGCGGATGCCATCTACATGGGCACCCCGGATATGTCGCTGCGCACAAAGTCCAAATTCAGCCTCGAGGAGGTCGTGGAAGGGATCGAATACGCCCACGCCCACGGAGTGCGGGTCTACCTCACTCTCAATCTCTTCTCTCACAACAAGGACATCAGCAAACTACCCGAATACGTCGAAACCGTGCGTAGGGTGAAACCGGACGGGCTCATCGTTGCGGACCCTGGTGTCTTCATGTTCGTCAAAGAGCAGGCACCGGAACTTGAGCTGCACGTCTCAACGCAAGCCAACGTCTGCTCTTGGCAATCGGTAAAGTTCTGGGAGAAGCAGGGGGCCAAGCTCTGTGTGCTCGGGCGCGAAGTGAGTTTCGCGGAGCTCGAGGAAATTCGCGAGAAGTGCCCAGACATCAAACTCGAAGCATTTGTGCACGGCAGCATGTGTATGACGTATTCTGGACGATGTTTGCTCTCAAACTTCATGGCGGAACGAGGTGCGAACCAGGGCGCCTGCGCGAACAGCTGTCGTTGGAAGTACAAGGTCAAGATGCGCCTAAAAGACGGCACGACCAAAGAGCTCCCGCTCACAGAAGAGAACCTAGAGCTATTCGAATTTCTCTTAGAGGAGGAGGTGCGCCCAGGCGAGCTGATGCCTATAGAAGAAGACGATAGGGGCTCGTACATCCTCAATTCCAAAGATCTCTGCATCATGCCCAAACTCGACGACTACCTGCGCATCGGCGTCGATTCTCTCAAGATCGAAGGGCGTGGCAAGAGCCCGTATTACGTTGCATTGGTCGCACGTGCCTATCGTATGGCGATCGATGCCTGGTACGAAGACCCGGAAAACTGGAATGCCGACGAGTACATGAGTGAGCTTTTGACCGTGCCTTCCCGCGGCTACTCATACGCATTCCACGAGGGACGTCTCAGCCACCACAGTCACGGCTACGAGCACACCGAGACCCTATCGGAATGGGAATACGCCGCCGTCGTGCGCGAGGTGCGCGAGGATGCTTTCATTATCGAGGCCAAGAACCGCCTACTTGCCGGCGATGTACTGGAGTTCATTCCTCCGAGCGCGGCAGCTCCCGTGCTCCTGCGAGTGTACGAGTTTGAGCGTTTGAATACTCGTCCGGGCAATGGTAAGCGAGGGCGTCATGCCAAGCGAGCTGCGCGAGTTGCGCGAGCACTGGGCATCTACTCACAGACTGTACTCGAAGAAGCCAAGAAGGTCGTTAGCCCTGGGCATGACTCTCTCTTGCGCATCCCCTTTTCTCTTTTTGATCAGGAGAGATCAGAACAACTCGCAAGCCAGTTCCCGGTTGGCAGCATTATTCGCAAGGAAAAACCTCTAACCGAAGAGCAGTGGGATCGTCTTGCCTTTGACAAGGCCGGGATGCGACGTGAAAGAGGAGAATCCGCCGAGGGGCTAATCACGTTGCGGCGCGACAAACTCCGTGATTCGGTGGACGCCCGAGATGCCAATAGAGAGGTCAAGTCCCGTCGTGTTGGTACCGACGGTTGCTGTGGCAAGGGCTGTAATGGCTGTCTCATCTTCTGGCACGACTCGAGCTACCAGAAGGCTCGCGAGCTGCTCGCCACCAAGAAACAGGGCGAGATGCTGAGCAACGCACCAGCCCTCTTCATCGAGGCGGGCGTAGTCCCGCTGCCGTCCAGCGCGCAGAAGCCCCAGAAGCGGAACTAGGCGGGTACACGAGTCGCCACTGCTCTGTCTTGGGGCGGACAGCTAGACTGCGGATATTCCGGTGCCTTTAGACTAGTTTCGGTCGGAAGAAGCCTGGATCGGTTGTTGCTTTCACCAGGGCTATGCATCGTCGCCTATCCATCGCCGGTCGGCCCCACTCAGCTCTTTCGCGAGCGCAAGTGGGCACGCTCTCCATGCTCGTTGCGCTGCTCTTCCTGCTGTCAACTGCGGCCCAGGCAGCGCCAGGACGAGGCGCCGTCAAGACAACCAAGCCGACCACCACGGCACACTAACGCGCCAAGCTCAGCAACTCGCGCAAGCCTCAGGCCAAGGCTGGTAAGGGCCGCATCGGTTTGCGAGCGACTCTGCGCGCAGCGAAGGAGCACTTCCAGCTCTACCGAGGAGATCGCATCGAGAAGTGGGCCAACCGAATCAAAGTCGGGCGTTCGGATTTCAACAAGAAACACAGCGTGAAGAAGAACTTGGTAGATCTTGTGAAGACCAAGAACATGAATCACTACTACGCCAAGATTGATGGTCGCGATGTTCTCCACATCGTCGTGGACTTGGCACAAGGCAACGCCACGAAGAGCTCCATTCGCGATGTGCTACGCCGTGTCGGAGGTGAGACGGTCGAACTCAACTACAAAGGAACTACCGCCAAGGACCGCTACGGACATGTGGCAGTTCGAGTCGGCAATGGAGCACTCTACGATCTCAATGGAACGCAGGGCGTAGCGACACTTCCAAAGTTCATGGAGCGAACACTCACGTTCATTCGAGGCAAGAAAGACCTCACCTTTGCTCGCAAGCGCAACATGCGCAAGTTCATGGAAGGGCGCAAGGAAATGCCAAATGCCGAAGGCAGCGTGTACTACGGCATGCTCTTCGCGGCAAGCCATGCGGAGGTCAAGCAGACCCAGAAGCTCTACAACGAACGGCTGAAGCAGGCCACCAACTTCAGAATGGGTGGGGGCGACAGCTCCAAGGGGGAGTACAGCTGCGCACAATTCCTGACTGAGGGTGTTCCCTTCTTCAACTCTCGTGGCGTAGGAAAGAACATTGGAGCCAAGAGCACAACCAGTGCAGCCAAGTCATCATTGCAACTCGAAGCCGTCGTGGTCTACAAGACGCCATCGGTGCCTGCGAAGAAGGCTCAGCAATACCCCTAGTGGCCACCTGCAATCGGTTAAGGAAGACGTCAGCAATGTCGATCGCTTGGCTCAGCGAGACGGCGTTGGGGTCGACGAGAATTGGACATAGGATCTCCATAGCGGGTATGGCTTAGTTACTTAAGCCGGGCACTGCTCTTGCGCTTTCCACTCCCAAAACCCACTCCGGTCCACTCCCTCCTCATCATGTAGCGAACTCCTGATCCGAGGAGCCGTATGCGGTAGTTCCGCACGTACGGAATCTGTGGGAGCCCCGGGGAGGTAACGACCCGGGCCGGCCCAGCCTGCCGATTCGACGCGTTCGTCAAAACGTGGCAGTTGTCATCTCGTGACTCCAATCGAGCAAGAACTAGGCAAGGCAGTTTCCAAAGCGGTAGAACAGATCGTGGCAGCTGGCCACGCCGCTGCGGCGCAGGCGCTCGACGCAGCCTTTGGTCGTGGAGGCAGCGTGCCTCGTGCTGCAAGCAGCTCAAAGCAGACGACTGCTCGCACCCAGACGACGCGCCGAAGCTCTGAGCAGATCCAAGTCCTAAGAGACTCGGTGTATTAGGCGCTGTGTGGCTCACCTGCCTGATCATTTGAAATGATCGAAATCATTGGAATCGATACACGTAGACTTGCTTGTCTTCTACAGGAAGTGCATGGAGCACGCCCCACCATGGCATTCCAATTCGGTCAAGTTCTTGCGTATTGAGAAAACGACCGAACTACGCATGCTTGAAACGAACAGGCCCTGAAGCTCCGGGGAATGTGCTGGACGGAGCGTGGATCCCCCCACTTTCAGGAACTGCACCCTCTTGATGGGACCGTATTGCAATGGCACTCTTCTATCCAGTACTCTATAGTACTAGTGAAGAGCTTTTTGATTTGGCCGTTTGTCTTGGTAGTTGCGTCTTGCGGAGGGAACGAAAACGGGGAATCGCTGGACGGGGGCGCCAGCGTTGGTGACGGCCAAGTGAGTCCAGACGCTCGCTTTGTTGGTTGCAGTGATGGC
>JAAEPE010000276.1 GCA_024222395.1 Myxococcales bacterium | reverse complement strand
TGCGCGTCATGGACACAAGACGAGTGCACGTGGCTTTGATGGCTACAAAGGCCATATCTCATCCGACCCCGGCTCTGAGGTGATCGTCGCAAACGATGTCACTGCGGGGAATGTTGGCGATGGTCAGGGAGCAGAGTCGTTGATCAAAGAAGCTACGACGCGACCAGAAGCGGAGAAGGTCGAGGAGGTGTATGGCGACGCTTGCTACGGCACTGCCGACATCGTCGAGAAACTAGAGGAGGTGGGTATCGAAGCCAACGTGAAGGTCCTGGCACCAGCACCGCCAAAGAAAGGTCTCTTTGCAAAGAGTGCATTCGATATTGATCTGAAACAGCAGGCCGTTCGTTGTCCGCAGGAAATTGCTGTCTCAATTCGAAAACGTGAGAGCCACGATCGTGTTGGCATTGCATCGTTCGGTTCGCACTGTGAGAATTGTTCTCTGAAGAGCAAATGTACCACTTCGAAGACTGGGCGTACCATTCGCTTTCACAAGAAAGAGGCGGTCTTGCAACGGTCACGTATTCGACAAGGCACCGAGGAATGGAAGAAGAAGGTACTGCTCGGTTCGTCCCGAAGTGGAACGAAGAATAGGGGGCCCTATTTGACTTTCGTGAGCGACTCACCAGGCATGACATGGATCGCAGACTCCTTGAGCGAACCGCCGAACTGGCGCGATCGACGAAGGGCTTTGACGCTCGGATCGGGTTAAAGGCCTTGCTCCATGAGTTGGCGTAGCACCACGCACACGTCGTCTGGGGTCCCATCGACCATCTCTGCCAGATGCCTGGCAATCCACCGTTCCAACGACAGAACTTGCTGCGCGAGGACATCAACAGCCTCAGCCTTCTGCTGCTTGTCACTCCAATTCCTGTCGAGGGCCTTCTTGACGCTTGTTTCGAGAAGCAATGGAATTCCCGCCTTCTGGCAGACGGTCGTGTACTGCGCTTCTGGCTTGACCAGATAAATGCCATTGAGGTGGCCCGTCTCGCTGTGTCTCCAGACCTTCCACAGCACGGCACCAATAGGGGGCACGCCGAGCTCAGCCATAGCGTCGCGAGCCTCTTCTGACTCGGCGCCAAGTTCCCGATGCGCTCCTCGACCAGGGCATTCCACCTGGAGGTGGCCTCCGCATGAGTCGGATAGTGCTCCATACGGCGAATCCTCGCCACGTGCTCCGAATCGTTGTAGTCGACAACGAGCCATGGCTCTCCCACCGCAAAGCCCTTGGTACGGCATCGTACGTAACTCCGGCGCTGTCTGGGCCGCGACTCGTGACGACAAAACTCCTTAGATTTCAGCGAGGACTCCGCGACAGTCCGACTCTACCCGAGAGGCAAGGGCACTCGTAGATCCGTTGTGCCGCCACACCCGAGCATGAAGACGAAAGCGAGTAGCGTGAACTGATACCGAGGGCCAAGTCTCATGGCCCGATTCTAGCGTCAAATCGCCCACAAAACGGTGTTCGGAAGCCACTGGCTTACATGCTAGGGTCCGCACATGCTGCGGCTGACTGCTCTCTCATCGCTCTTTGCTACGACCCTCGCGTTGGCTTCGTGTAGCGACGATAGCTTCCCGGCTCCGAGTGCCACACCGCCATCAGCTCCGGCCTCAACTGACGCCCAATACGCCGTTGATGGCCTCAGAGAATGGGCAATTATTGGCAACGACGTCGACGCTGGCAACGACGTTTTGCAGCTCGTGGTCACCGCCCCAAGCGGGACTAAGTACGTTGATGTCTGGGTAGGAAATGGCCCCGGCCAGCGGCTCACCAAGAGCGATGGCATCTTCTCTATTGCCGTGGATATCACGAGCCTCGCTGCCGGCGAGTACGAACTACTGCTCGCTGCCGACGGTGATGAGACAGCCTTCATCACGCACAGCTTCAAGCGGAGCCATCCGCTCTACGTCGTCGTCACCACGGATTGGGACGATGCTGATACCAGCGACGAAGCACTCGCCCTCCAGGACGCGCTGCACGCCGAGCATTCCGAGCTCTTGCTCACGCACTTCGTTGGCCCCTACACCTTCACCGATCCAACGGTCACTGAAGCGCGGCGCGATACATTGGTTGCCTGGCTCCTCGGCATGCGAAGCGATTTCCAAGACGAAATTGGTTTGCACATTCACCCGTACTGCAACTTCGTAGACGAAGTTGGCACCATCCTCGGTATCGACGACATCGAGTGCAATACCGAGGCATCCACAGTTTACGCCAACGGCGATAGCACGGGCTACACGGTTCAGTGCTCGGCCTACAGCGAAGAGGACTTCACCAACATGCTTCTCGCTTCCGACGCCGTCTTCGAGGAGCGCGGTCTCGGCAAGCCAACCTCCTTCCGCGCCGGCGGCTGGACAACCGAACTCAATACGATGCGCTCGCTAGAAGCTGCCGGCTACGTCGCAGATACCAGCGCCAACAACTGGGCCCGCATGGAAGAGTGGGACGGGCCACGCATGGGTACTCTCTACGCCTGGAACCGGGAGCACTGGTCTTCCATTGGCGACACCAGCCAGCCGTACTACCCGTCAAACGACGACATTCTCGTGACGGGTGATAACGCTATCGGCGTGCTAGAAGTGCCGGATAACGGCATTCTCGTCGACTACGTAGAGACCTTCGAGATGATCGAAATCTTCGAGGCCAACTGGGATGGAGGCTTGCTCGCCACCCCAGTTAACTACTCTATTGGCTATCATCCCTCGAACTTCAACGCAGCCTACAAGCTGCGCATCACAAAGGCTCTAGATCATGTGGACCAGTTTCTGGCTTCCAAGGATGCGGGACCAGTTATATACGGACGACTTAGCGACATGGCAAAAGTCTGGAAACAGGAATAAGAAACGATGACAACCGATACAATTCCACTACGTTTATTCGCGCGAACTGAGAAGACTCCGTACTCCCCTGCCTACTACATCAAAGAAGGCGGCCGTTGGAAGCCAACCAATTGGCGCACCTACGGAGATGAAGTTCGCGACGCTGGAAAATCTCTTATGAGCCTCGGTGTCGGCGCCAAGGGCGCTGTGTCGATCCTCGGATTCAATCGTCCAGAATGGGTCATTTTCAATCTCGGCGCTATGAGCGTGGGGGCCTACGCAGCAGGCGTCTACACCACCTGCTCACCGGAAGAAGTCCAGTACATCGTCAATCACGCGGAAGCAAGCGTCATGCTCGTCGAGAACAAGGACCAAGCCGACAAGGTCGCCGCACAACGCGAGAATCTGCCGCATCTTGAGCAAGTCGTCGCCATGAAAGGCGCTGGCGACTTGGGCAAAGACGTCCTGAGTTGGGAGGACTTCTTAACGCTTGGCGAAGACGTCAAAGACGCCGACTTCGACGAGGCGATGGCCGCTCTCGAGCCAGGGGGGCTTGCAACGCTCATCTACACCTCTGGCACAACGGGCCCTCCGAAGGGCGTAATGCTCACCCACGAGAACCTAGCTTGGACGGCTTCTCAGCTCGCCTCGACCATGGACAGTCGCGAGGGGGACTGCGTGCTCTCCTTCTTGCCGCTGAGCCACATTGCCGAGCAAATGGTCACGATCCACGGCCCCATCACCTTTGGTGGCGCTGCGTATTATGCAGAGTCTATCGCGGCGGTTCCCGACAATCTCAAAGAAGTTCAGCCCACCATCTTCTTTGCCGTTCCGAGGCTCTGGGAAAAATTCCATGCAAAGCTCTCTTCAAAGCTCTCTGAGTCAACCGGCGTCAAGGAGCACCTCATCAAGTGGGTGCGGGGTGTCTGTACCGAGGTTAGTTCCCACCGCAACCAAGGCAGCGAGATTCCCTTTGCCCTCGAGATGCAATACAAGCTCGCAAACAAGCTCGTACTCGACAAGCTCAAGCCTGCCCTTGGTCTATCCCGCGCACGCTTCTGCCTAAGTGGCGCTGCTCCGATCTCAAAGGAGATTCTGGATTTCTTCGCCAGCATCGACATCATCGTGCACGAGGTCTACGGCCAGAGCGAGGACACCGGCCCAACGACTCTCAATCTAAACGGGCGAACAAAGCTCGGTAGCGTGGGCCCCGCGATTCCAGGCGTTGAGGTCAAGATCGCCGAGGACGGCGAGATTATCGTCCGGGGAAAGAACGTCTGTGCCGGCTACTTCAAAGACGAAGCAGCCACGAATGAGACCTTCAAGGATGGATGGATGCACTCGGGCGACCTCGGAGAATTCGACTCGCAGGGATTCCTCAATATTACTGGCCGCAAGAAGGACATCATCATCACCGCTGGTGGCAAGAACGTCGCTCCAAAGAACATCGAGGCGAGCCTCAAGGACAATCGCATCATCAACGAGGCCGTCGTCATAGGCGACCGCCGAAAGTACCTGACCGCACTGGTGACTCTCGACGAAGAAGCCGTGGGAGAATTCCTGAGCGCCAGCAAGAATGGCGATGAGCTTCCTGAGGATCCTGCGATCATGGCCGAGGTCAAGAGCGCTTTCGAGAAGACCAACAGCACCCTTGCGCAGGTTGAGATCATCAAGAAGTGGACGATTCTCCCCCGCAACCTGACGATCGAGGACGGAGAGCTCACTCCGACTCTCAAGGTCAAGCGCAACAAGGTAAACGAGAACTTCTCGAGCGAAATCGAATCCATGTATTAGCGCTCTTCTGTCAAAGCCGCGGTCGAAGTACCGGCATCTACTCGCATTCGGCAGCGTCGCCGCCCATGTGATTGTCGGCGGCGTATTCGTCGCGCTGAGCTTCTGGGAAATCCAAGAGATTCGGCCGCCCTCGCGAGGTGTAGCCATGGCGAGCAGCCTGGCTCTCCCCCCTGGTGGAGGTGCGGCTGCCGAGGACGAGCCCGAGCGAGTCAAGCCAAAGCCTAAGGCCGTCAAACCCAAAGTTGTCCGCGATGCTCGCCAGCCCAACAAGGCAAAAACAGAAGTCGAGCCCTCCTCGGCCAACACGGGTGAGGAGGGCCCTGGAGGACCGGGCCCTGGAGGACCGGGAGGCCCTGGAGAACCGGGCCCTGGAGGACCGGGAGGCCCTGGCGTCATTCCCATGGGAGACCTATGCCTCGATCCCGACCTCTGCGCCCCTCCCCCCATGCCGGTAGCGCTGGAGGTTGAGAAGCCGACGGTCGTGCCCGAGACTCACCTCCGCCAAATGCGTCGCACAGCTGGCGATCCACAGATTCAACCGCTATCCTCCACCCGCAATGCCATGACGCGAGCGGGAAAGGACAGCGCCATGGCCATCATGCGTATGTGTCTGGACAATTCCGGAGCAGTTAGCAAGGCCCAAATCGTCCGCAGCAGCGGCTATGCCGAGTACGACGCCAAGCTCAAGAGCAGCGTGAGGCGATGGCGCTACGAGCCTTTCCTGGCTAACGGCAGGCCTGCCGCAATCTGCACTCAGGTCACCTTCATCTACCAGCAGGAGTGAGAGCACGGCGCAATCCTGCTAACCTGTGGGTGCTTTAGTCAGTCATTTTCGGAGCGCTTCGCGCATGTCGCTAGCTGGAAAATACAAAACTCCACGGAGAGAAGAACGCTTCCCAGCACGATTTCCAGTTCTTCTCAGGATTGGTCAGATGTCGTGCGAGTTCTTCACGGGTGACGTGAGCTACCGGGGGCTCTACGTCTGCACAGATGCGCCACCGGTACTGCGCCAACTCATCCGCATAGAGGCCGTACTACCTCCGAACGAAAGCCTCTTCTTTTCCCACGGCATGAGCGTCTACGCCATGGGACCGGACAATAATGACGACCGTCTACCCGGCGTGGGTATTCAGTTCTATGCGCAGAGCCAGGCAAACCGCCGGATCTGGGAGAATTTCGTCGAGCATGCCAAAGAGAATGTCACGGGGCTGCCCGACGATGTGATCGATTCGGTAAAGCGCCTACACCAACGCATCGATGCGCGATTCGAAGTTCGTCCGCACGATATCGACGAGCTAGAGACCCTTTACACTCGAGATATCTCACAAGGCGGCACGTTCCTTGAGACAGAGATGCCAGTGGAGGTTGGGCTTACGTTGGCCCTGACCATCTTACACCCGGTCACGCGGCGCCCATTCACCATCGACTCCGTCGTCAAGCGCTACAGTGACGAGCCAAGGGGGGTGGGAGTGGAATTCGTTGGCTTGAACGACCATCGACGCGAGGCCTTCGACCACTTCGTACACAATGGTTTCGCTGCTTTGGGCTCGGCGAACGATCCCGACTGCCAAGATCCCGACGATTAAAGAGTGCCCGCGATTGGCCGATGCACAAGGTCAAGATGAGGACGCTATATCAATCGGGTCTGGTGGTCCTCGGATTCCTAGTCGGTGCCGCAGGCCCTCTCACGGCCTGTCGCGAAAAACCGGCGAAAGAAGACTGCGAGGCTGCAGCGAAAATTCGGGCTCGCCACTTCTTCGACGGGAGCAAGGATACGGGTAGCGCACGGCAAACAAAACGCGCCAAAAGGATGGAATTTGATGCCTCAGTCACAGATTGCATGTCCGGATGGTCCAAGCAGAAGGCCCAGTGCGTCGCCAAATCCAAGAATCGCAACATGATGATTAGCTGCAAGTAGGCCGCCCGCCTGTCATACCGAGCTGCTAAGTAGGGCGCGGAATGCGCATCTACTTTGTTGGCAGTCACGCGACCGGAAAGACCACTCTGTGTCGCTACGTTTCCCAGAACTACGGGCTGCCGATGATTTCTGAGGTCGCTCGGAGTGTGCTCGCCGAGATGGAGAGTTCCTTCGACGCCATGCGTACAGACATGGACCTGGTCTCCCAATATCAGCGGAAGGTCTTTGCTCGCCAGGTTGCCACCGAACAGCAGCACCAGGGGCGTTTTGTCTCGGATCGTGCTTTCGACAACCTAGCCTACGCCGCTGACCACACTACAATCTTCGCCGATATGGTTGAAGACACAGGATTATCCGACTACATGAGATGGGTTGCTGGCGGAATCGTCTTCTTCTTGCGGCCTCACAAGAGCCTTCTTGTGGAGGATGGCGTACGAGCAGGAGTCGATTGGGACTCCGTCGTCCGAATCGATGGCATGGTCAAGCTCCTCCTCGAGATGTATCGCGTCTCGTACTTGCCTATCGAATCCGTCTCCATGCAGGAGCGAGTGAGGGCGGTGCAATTTGTAATTGACCGTGAGCAGGCCCACGAGAAGACCGACTTGGCCGCAAATACTCCAAAGACCAAGATTGCTCTAACCTCGAGCACCAACGTTGGAGCTACGAGCCCTGGAGCCCTGGTCGCAAAAGAACTCGTTGCCTCGATGAATCTAGCCCGGCCCTAGAAATCGCCGACCAAGAAACTAGAGCGCGAGATGGTGCTCACCGACGATGCCCACGAAAAAACCAATAGAGGGCTCGAGATAGGTCTGCTTTGTCGCGACCGGATCGACGATCCAAAGCGCGCCTTGCAGGCATGTGAGCGAGTGCTCGAACTCGCTCACAACCACGAAGAAGCGCTGGCAGCCGCGGCCGAGCTATACGCAAATGTGGGCCGCTGGCGAGAGCACATCGCCCTTCTCGAGCGCCGATCAATGACGAGTGCGGATACGCAAGAAAGGCGCGCACTCGCCCTCCGCATTGCAAACGTAACGGCAGAAGAACTCGCAGACCATCGTGGAGCCTTCGAG
>JAAEPE010000275.1 GCA_024222395.1 Myxococcales bacterium | reverse complement strand
GTCGCGACGCATCGCAACCCGCTTTGAGAAGACCGCGACCAACGCTGGAGGCATGGTCAAGCGTGCCTCCCTTCACCCCTACCTCCGGATCCTCGGCCCCTGCCGGGCCCCCAGCCCGCGTCTGCTCGCGCCCCCCTTGGCCAGCGCCCAGGCCGGCGCGCTGCGCAACAAACTCTTCAAAGTCGGGGCGATCGTTTCGATCAGTGTCCGGAGAATTCATGTCCGTCTCTCAAGCGCGTTCCCGCGCAAGCAACTCCTGGTACAGGCACTTGCTCGTCTCATAGCACCGGATACAGTGACCTAAGCCGCAACCGCCAGTCTAGGACCTCACCCACTACATGTAGTGCATTGCCCCGTCTTGCGTTTCTCCTCGCTCAACAAAAGGCGCACGAAGTCCACCGCTCCGACATCAAACAGACCACTGAGCCTCAACTCGTCGCCTGGCAAGCTGATGATTCCTTGATTTCTTGCTTTGCACGACATCGTCGGGCTCTAGCCTGAATCCGGTGACGGATTCAGGCTAGAGCGGCAGCGAAATCGTGAATACTGTGCCCTCACCGACTACTGAGTCGGCTGTGAGCTGCCCGTCGTGTTTGTCGACCACTATGTCGCGTGCGATGGCGAGTCCTTGGCCCGTTCCACGGCCGACGTCCTTGGTCGTGAAGAATGGATCGAAAATGCGCTCCTTCGTCGCCTCATCCATCCCACAACCGTTGTCTTTGAACGTGATCTTGAGCAGGCCTGCTTGAGTATCGGCCCAAGTGCGAATCGTAATGATGCCGTCATCGACGCTCTTGCCCGAATCTGCAATGGCGTGTGCTGCGTTGACGATGAGATTGAGGAAGACTTGGTTTAGACCGCCGAGTAGGCAGGGGACGAGCGGGATGTCATCGAGTTTGCTGTCAATCTCCGCGAGGTAGCGATACTCCGAATGTGCCACGGCGAGCGTGCTATCGATGGCTCTGTTGATGTCACCGAGCTCCTTGATCTCGCTATCGGGGTGAGCGAAGTTGCGCATCGCTCCAACAATTGTGGAGATGGTTGTTATGCCTTCGCTAATGGCGCAGAAGGCATCCGGGATTTCTTCGTAGAGGAAGCCGATATCGACTTCGTCAGCCTCCTTTTCTGCCGCAAGCAGCAGCTCGTGGCAACTCGCTTCGTTAGCGCGCGCTTCATATGCTTCTTTGAACTTGGAAACGACGGCCTGCAGGTCTGAAAATGCCTCGCCGAGGAAATGAATGTTGCTGCCGATGTACTGCGTGGGGATATTGATTTCGTGGGCAATACCGGCAGCGAGTTGGCCAACTGCCTCAAGCTTGTGCGCAATTTGGAGCTCGCGCTCTATGCGACTCTTCTCCTTGAGCTCGATCTGAAGCCGAGAGTTGGTCTCCACCAATTTGTCGAGGGCTCCTTGCAGCTCGGATTGCTTGGAATGCAGTTGGGTATTTGCGATGGAGAGCTCTAGCGCTCGAACTTGCGCATCACTTTCGAATCGATCGATCGATGAGCGTAATCCCTTTTCGAGTGCAAACTGAGCTCGTTGCCGCTGGCTTGCCGCGATCATGTTGGACGCCTTCTGGACGACTTCGTTGCCAGTGAAGGGCTTGTTGATGTAGTCCCATTGGTCCTTGTGCTCATCACCAAAGACCTTTGCTAGTTCTTCTAGCGGCTTGTCCTGGTACGCGGTGACGATCACGCAGTATATTGTCGGGTCGATCTCCAGGATTTGTCGAATGGTCTCGAGACCATCGATGCCGCCGGGCATCTTCATGTCAAATAGCCCGAGGTCGATACGCCGGCCCTGCCCGTGGAGCTCTCGCACAATCTCCACGGCGCGTTCGCCGGTGCTCGCGGTGATCACGTTGTAGTCTGCCCTAGGGTTTGGCGTGCCAGCCTTTGATGTTGAGCGTTTTGATGATGCCGTTGCACCGCTTCGGCGACGACTGCTGCGGAGACTTGGACGCTTTGGCGAGTCCCGATCCTTGGATAGGTAGTGCTGGTAGGATTTGAGGAGACCCGGCTCATCATCGACGGCGAGAATTGTAGGAGTCGCAGCCGCTGTTGCGTGGTGCGTCTTGACCTTGGGGCGCGACTTCTTCAGCCCCTCGCCCCGTGTTGAGAGGAAGGGCACCTTCGCACTAGGCTGCGACATTTTCGGTCTCCGAGGCTTGCGTGCTATGCACCGCGGATGGCGCGCGTGGCAATTCAATAAGGAAGGCAGTTCCAACTCCGATTTCGCTGCTGTGGAGACTTAGGTCGCCTTCAACGCCGCGTACCAGTCGTCGCGCAATGGCAAGCCCGAGTCCTGTTCCGTCGCTAGAACTCCGAGTCGTGAAGTTAGACTCAAATAGGAATGGTTTGTGTTCTTCGGCAATACCAGGGCCATCATCTGATACGAGAATCTCCGTCATCTCGTCGACGCTCTTTGCACGCAGCGAGATCCTTCCACCAGCACGCCCACGGTCTTCTTCTATGGCTAGCATGGAGTTGCGCATGAGATTGGTGGTCACCTGTATCAGTTCGTAGCGATCGAGATGCACGAGGAGGCCCGCACTACAGTCTATATCGGCCACGATGCTCCGCTTCTTGAAGCCGTCTTGAAGGATGTCAACTGACTCGCGGAGCACATCCGCCACGTCGTGCGAGGCCGCAGTACCCGAGCTTCGCGTCATGCTGCGCATGCCGTCCACGATGTGAGTGATTCGGCCGATCTCTTTTAGGAGGAATCCTAGATCATCCTGAAATTCGCTGTCTTGCCCTTCTAATCCCTCCACGAAAAGTCCGAGGTTCTCGAGATCCTCCTCAAAGAGAGGTCTTGGCGAGTCGCCTTCGCACGGCACTGAAAAGCCGCTCAGTAGTTTTTCAAAGCCACCGTCCTGGTAGTCTTCTTTCCAGCAGCTCAGAATTTCGCGAATTACTTCGGCATTGTCGTCGCTGGCCTGTGCGCGCGCCTCCAAGATGCGCACGAGACGGCCCTGAATGCTAGCGACCGGATTGAGCACCTCGTGCGCTGTACGGCCAGCCATTTCGCCGACGGCTGCGAGGCGCGTCGATCTGAGGAGTTGCTCACGGGTTTCGTGGATGGTCTGCAAGTTCACTTCGAGCTTCTCTTGCTGCTTTGCGAGTTCAATGTCTCGTTGGTGGATTGAATGAGTCACTACATTGAGATGGTAGGAGAGCATACGCATCTCGGAAGCTCCCTCGTTGGCTTGGACACGACCTGCCAAGTTGCCCTTCTTGACTTCCTTCATGAAGTCGATCATGGCGCTAATTGGGCTAACTACAGCGTATGCCGTTCGAATTGAGATAAATACGGATGCGAGCACGAGGAGTAGCGCTACAAGTGATAAGACGCGAATCCATTTACGCAATGTGTCTATGGCCGATGCCGAATACGCCAGCTCTACTCGACCAAGCGAGAGGCCCTCAAGGACCACACTTTGCGATCCAAGAGCGAATCCCTTGCTTTGGCGAATTGTCCCCTCAGGAAAGTCCTTGGCGTCAACTGGTCGTCGTCCGTAGGCGTATAGCTGCGATCCCTCGCTGTTGAGAACCTGTACGAAACGCAGATCCTTGTCGACCGCAAGGGCGTCGACGGCCTCGGAAAACACCGCGATATCGTGTGTAGCCAGCGCTACATCGAGGGCGGCCAAGCTGCGGATTGACATCTCGGTCTTGCGCCTAAGGTTATCCTTTACCGTCGGCATCGTGATGGTTTGAAGGAGGATGAGTGCGACAATCGAGAGCGTCGAGAGAACCGCGGTCGGGCCGAGGCCGAAGATCAGCAATTGACTCCGAAGGCGCATGCTAGGGCACCCTGACATAGAGAGGGTAGCCAGGGTCTGTGTGCGACTTGCCGCCAATTGGCACGGCCTTCACCCAGCTAGGCATCATGTCGGCTCGCATGTAACCAATGGCACCGGGAAAGCGCGCGACGAGTGCCACACGTTTTTCTGCGAGAGCTACCCCTGTTTGTGCGCGTAGCACCGTGAGAATGAAGCAGGCGATCGCCAGACTTACCAGCAAGCGTCGGCCTCTGCAGAACATCAGAAAACCCACGCAATCTGCAGCTCTGTGCCCATGATCGTATCGGTTGGAAGATACGAGGTTGAGCCCTCATGACTGTGAAACTCGATTTTGGACCCGATAGCTTTGAGCCTCATTTTCGGCAATGGACGCAGAGTGAGTCCTGCGGAATGCATGCGTATGTCTGCGCCCAGGCTTGCGTACGCTAGCAATTCGTACGAGCCCCAGATGGTTGTGTGGTGCCACGGTAGCTCATATCCGAGTAGTCCGTAGCCGCCGGTATTGCTCGCATCTGGGTCAGTGCTCCTGGAACGGCGAGATGCTCAGGTCGTCCTCTCTCGGAGACAAGCTCGGAGACAAGCTCGGAGACAAGCTCGGAGACAAGCTCGGAGACAAGCTCGGAGACAAGCTCGGAGACAAAGACAAAGCCCTTCCATCGCAGTTTGAGATCGGCACTGAGGCTAAGCACATTGCCTTCTTCATCGATGATGGTCTCTGCATAGGCTGAGCTTATGCTCGGGCCACCAAGCCTCAGCTCCGCATGTTTCTTGGTCGACCTTCCGTAGTTGGAGGCTGTGCCAATTGTTGCCTCGTCAAGCCAGGGCGTTTTGAGTTTGAAACTTAGACCCAGAGCCTTGTTGCCATCGAGATCTCGGTACTCGTCGGTCGGTCCTCGGCCGTTGCTCACGGTTGCGAAGTACAGCAAAGGATAGTCCTGATGCCGATACTCTCCGTGTACTTGCACGCCAGTCTGTGCACTCGGCATGAAGTTCGAACCAACATGGAAGGACTTTCGCGTGCCGTAAAGCGTCGGTGATCCGTGGTCGCTATTCCAGATGCCATACGGTGTTAGCCACCGCCCCATGCGAATCTTGAGATAGGAGTTCCATCGATACTCGAGCCAGGACCTCTCAATTGCAATGCCACCAACTCGCGCAGGATCAAAGGGGTCAACATCGTCGAGAGATTCAGTATTTGTCGTCGATTGCTCCGTACCGGAGCTGTTGGGTTGTCCGCCATTGGGCAAGAAGGTGAATCGGACCTCCGAGAGCGAAGTCCAGCGAGACGAGATATTGGCTCGCAGATAGAGATTCAGATTCCCGGAGAGGAATGTGCTGTGATCTTGAAGGTTGAGTGCCCACAGACTGTCATCCTCGAAGAAGAGGTGGCGATACGTTGTATCGGCAAATCCGTAGATCTCAAGGCGGGCCTCTTCTTCCTCTGCCTCCACTCCAGCGACCAGGAGTTCTTCTAATGCGAGGGCGTCGTCAACTGACTGCAAAGGACTTACACTCGATGCTGCATTGATGGTCTCGGCGGTGTCGGGACTCGGCGGATCAGTGTCTTGTGCCGGCCGTGGCTGTGCGCGTGCCGACGAGCCAACATTTGGTGCAAAGAACACAGCCCAAATGAGCGACTCGCCTATTCTGGGCATTGTCCTTCTGGCAGACACAGCGTGTCTTCAAGCCCGAACGACGAGAGATCGCAGCACTCCCATGTTCCCAAGCAAGAACCGGGCTCGCACCCCTGGACTAGGCACTGATTGCTCAGTGTTGTTTCGCAGTAGGTCGCAGCGCCGCCCTCGCAATCCACATGGGACGTGCAGCTCTCCCCCTGCCCCTGCTGGGGGCGTTCGCAAAACGCAGCATCGCCGCTCGTGTTGCAAGAGTACTCCACATCACATTCCGTGTTGCTCTCACAAGAGGGCCTAGTGCAGTAGCTTCCCGAAGGGCTATCCGCGCAGTGGGAGAAGTCCAGCGATGTACACAGAGTCGTGTTCGAGCAGGCATCGCCGAGTCCAGCTATGGTTGGCGGCGTTCTTTGGCAGACATGATCATTCTCCGCGAGTTCCATGCCCTCGACGCACTGACACGTGCCCGTGAGTTCTACGTAGACTTGGCCCTCGCCACATCGATCGTCGTGATCGACCAGACACCTCGTGGTGAAGACCAACGGTAGGCACAGAAGGCCGACGCGGAGTTGAGTCAACATGATTCTCCTCCGCACATCGGTCAGTTGCTCTGGAACTTTAGGTAATGCACCCGTGTTCTTGTTGCAATTCCAGAGATCTAGCGACAATCCCGCAAAGAAAGCAGGCACCTGGGTTGAGGTGGCAAGCTTGCCGCTCGTCTGTTCGTGATGCTCTGCGCCTCACGAGAGCTGCGAGAGCATGAAGCTGCAGAAGCTAGGCGTGTGGCCGGTCCAATACTATGGATCACATGCGCGTTCTCATCGTCTTTCGATCGCTCAGTTTCGTAGCGGGTGGCTGCGTCAATCTGCGAGATGCAGGGGACTTGCTCAATTGCGAGATCCGTAATGAGGCGGCGGGAGACGCGCCGCTTGACGCATCCCTAAGTGCTGCTGAGTTGATGTCCATGGGGGAGCGAGACGTAGTCACATCGCTTCCCTGTATCTCCTCGCAGACGGTGTGAGATGCCTCCTGTATCGTCGCAGATCGAGATATTCTGCTCTGTGGCCAGAGTCCTGCCTTCGATGTGGGGTTCGAGCTGCTAGCGAGCGGAATTTCTATCGATTGCAATGGCCAGACAATCGAGCACTCGGCAGAGAGGTCTGCGCGCTAGGCCTTTCGATTGCCCTACGAGAGCAGTGTGGAAGACATCGAGATTCGAACTTGCGAGATTCGGAACGTTCAACGTTACGGCCTCGACCTCAAACGCCTATTTCGCGGCGAGCAAGTGGAAGGAAGCATGCTCGGCCACAGGAACATCCTCATCGTCGACGTGAGCATTGTGAATCCGGAGCGGGTGGCGATCTACGTCGGCCAAAATGGCCGCGATGTCCGAATTGAACGGGTACGAATCACTAGAGCTTTCCCGGGGATTTACCTAGAAGCGGGGAGCCTCAGAACGCACGTGCGCGATGTGACAGTCCTCGATTCTCGCGTGCGAGCAGCGATTCACATCGACTGAAAACACGGTAGAGGAGAGCAACTTCAGCGGAAACCAGGGTGGGGCGATTCGAATGTACAAGAACTGTGGGAAGATCAATGGTCAGATTTGCCCCATCCGGCGGATCTCTGGTGCTTCCAACAATCTCATTCGGCATGCTCTTTGAAGATCTCCGCCGACTTGCTCCGATCGGCAGCGGTTATCGACAGCGGGCTCACGGTGCTCATGTCAACGAGCACACCGTGTTTGCGGCGCTCCGGGTTTCGCTGGCGAACGTCCGCGAAGAGCTGGGCGAGATCTCCGACTCGAAAGGTCGCAGGATATCGCAACATCCAAATCAGCCCATCCGACGACTCTATTTCGATCCCATCCAAACTATCAGTCTAGCTCGCTATGAGCGGGTATTGCTCCGCAGAGTCGTGCGCTTGTCGATATCGATTGAGTTATCGCGTCTCCCTTCCCGGGGCACTAGCACCCGGTCTGTGATACGAGAAAGCATGGACAGTCTTCAGATAATTCGCCTTTGGGCGGCTGCAGCATGGGCCGACGACTCGCTGCACCCAAGTGAGGCTGCCGCCATCAAACGGCTTATCGATGTGAGCGACGACCTGAGCGCGACGCAGCGAGATACAGCCATCTCATACCTCGATTCCGCACCTGCGATTGATGTGGAGGAGGCTAGGAGTCTTCCTGCAGAGGCTCGGGAAGGCGTCTATCGAGCTGCCCGAGGAATCGTCATGCTCGACAGAGAGCTCGTCGAGGCGGAGAAACTCTACCTTGAGCGGTTGCACGGTGCTCTTGGTCTCGATGACGCCATCATCGCCAGACTCGAATCAGAGTGAGTACTAGGCTGCCTTGAGCCCATGCAGTCTGGGCCGTTCCGACTGCGCGATATTGGCAAGGATACGCTCTGTACCCCGACCATCGACGAGTCTTGCGATGCGTTTACCAAAGCGACGGCGCTGTGACTCGTCGAGCAGGAAATCTTCTAGTATGACCTGGAGGTCTTGATTCGTAGTTTCACGCAGTGGCCGTGAGTGCATGTTGGCTCCTTCTTCGGCCAAGCGCTGCACTTCGCGGGCATCTTCTCGATCATGGCTCACACAAAGCGTCGGTATGCCCAAGAACCCAATAAGGCCCGATAGCGACTCCGTAGTGACGATTGCGGCGTCACAGAAGAGCAGAGCATCTGTCACTGTGCTGCGAGCGATTTGTTCGATGATGTAACCGCGGCCGCATGCAGCTCGCGCAGCCGCATCGAGTATGGGGCAGGTTCTGGAGCCGAAAAGAGTGATGATGGTGGTCTTCGAAGGGTGGGGAAGGGAATCCAAAATTCGCGCGCTCGCGTGATCATCGGAGCTCGTGACAAAGAGCCGCTCAATGGATGTCGGGGTTGTACGCTCGGGCATGGGCCAGGCGGCGACGTCCTGGGTGACGAGCTTGTACGCGGGCCCGAGAAGCAGGGTAGTGTCGGCTCGGC
Source organism: Myxococcales bacterium (assembly GCA_024222395.1). GTDB lineage: Bacteria > Myxococcota_A > Polyangia > Haliangiales > Haliangiaceae > NORP324. The sequence continues at coordinate 22,112 of JAAEPE010000275.1, read as the reverse complement.
AGGTGTAGAAGCGCTCGTCGGCAGAGAAACCGCTATTGATGATGAGCTGCACTGGCAAGACGCGCTCGCCACCGTCTTCTATGACAGCAGTGAAGATGCTGGCAGCAATGGTGCTCAGATACGCCCTATCAAACGCTTGTCCTACGATGACGACCGATGCGGCTCCTCGATTGGTAGCGGCACTCAGCAGCTGCCCAGAGTCGGCCTCGGAGCCCAGCGGTGCGTCAATCGCGATGGCTCCGAGACCTCGAGCTGTGACGATTGTGCGTGCGGTCCGTTGGTCTTGGTTGAGAGCAAATTGCGCTCGGCCTCCCTGTTGGGTATGCGCCTCTGCCAGGATGAGGCATTCTCTAAGATTTCGATCGCCTCGGGTTCCGCGGGTGTCTGCGCGAAAAATGATGAGTGTATCTTCTCTGGACATCAGGCGACCTCTTTCAACATGGCTTTGGTGGCTTCAAGATCTAGCCGTAGTTCGGGCCGATCACTACGATAAACAAATCCTGCGGGCAGCATGGCGCCGTCCTTGGTCTTGGGCATTCCGTCGTGAAAGCTGAACTCAGGCCAGATGACGAGTAGGTCTCCCAAATCTCGAGTACGGGCACATTCGTCGGCGCTCACCAGTGTCTCGTGTAGCTTTTCCCCAGGGCGAATTCCGATCGTCTCGCGGGGAACGTTTGGCGCGATTGCCTCAGCTAGCGTCGTGATGTCTGAGGTCGGCAGCTTTGGGATGAAGATCTCTCCTCCATACATGCACTCAAGTCCGCGTCGCACCAACTGCACGGCGCCGGACATGTCGATCCAAAATCGCGTCATGCGCTCGTCGGTGATGGTGAGCTTGCCGGTGGCTAGCTGGCGTCGAAATAGCGGAATGACACTGCCTGCGCTTCCCATGACGTTGCCGTAGCGCACCAGAGAGAAGCGAGTTCCCCGCGTTCCCGAATAGGCATTGGCGGCGATTAGGAGCTTCTCCATGCACAGCTTTGATGCGCCGTAGAGATTCACTGGGGCGACGGCTTTGTCTGTAGACAAGCCAAGAACCTGCTTGACCCCAGCCTCGATGGCTGCTTCGACGATGTTGCGTGCACCATCAATGTTGGTTTGGATGGCCTCCATTGGGTTGTACTCGCAAATGGGTACATGTTTCATTGCAGCTGCGTGAACGACAACGTCGACATCGCGAAACGCTGTTTGCAGGCGCTTCTTGTCGCGAATATCACCCACGAAGAAGCGGATGCGCGGGTCGGAGAATTCCTGACTCATCTGGTAGTGCTTCTGCTCATCTCGAGAGAAGACGATGATCTTTTTGACCTTGGTTTCGTCTAGCAGGTGGCGGGTGAAAGCCCTGCCAAATGAGCCTGTCCCACCAGTGATGAGGACGGCCTTGCCCGCGAGGTCTCGATTCTCGATGCTGTCGTTTGCTACGTTCATGATGCGACCTTTGCTGGCAACTGTTGGCCTAGAGCACGCGCCAGACTGTCGACTACGTGGTCGACTTCTGTGTCACCAAGGCCTGGGTACATAGGCAGAGAGAGCGTTCGCTGGTAGTAGTGATGCACACCAACTTGGGCCTGAGGTTGGCCGTAGCGCTCCTGGTAGTAGGGCTGCCAGCTCACAGGGATGTAGTGCACCTGAGTGCCAATTCCCTGGCGCTCTAGGCTGTCCATTACTTCCTCTCGAGAAATTCCGAGTGCGTCAAAATCGATGAGAACGGGAAAGAGGTGATATGCCGATTGTCTATCGTCGTAGCTGCGCTGGGCTGAGACATAGTCTCCCAGCCCCGCGGAGATTCGAGCTCGGTACCGGGATGCAATTTCGCGTCGCCGCTTGAGTGCCGCTGGTTGTTTCTCCAACTGTGAGAGACCAAGAGCACACTGAAAATCCGTAAGCCGGTAATTGTAGCCGAGTTCCTGGACTTCGTAATACCAACGTCCTGGGCTCTTGTTTGAGAATTTGTCCGAGCACCGTTCGACGCCATGATGACGCAGACGATCGAGGCGTTCTTTGAGCAAGTTGTTGTTGGTTAGGACTGCGCCACCTTCACCCGTGGTGAGGTGCTTCACTGGATGAAATGAGAAGGTTGCTAGGTCGGCTAGTCCGCTGCCGATACGGTGGCCGCGATAGGTTGCGCCGAGAGCGTGGGCCGCATCTTCGACAAGCCAGAGGTTGTGGCGGTCGGCAACATTGCGAAGCTCCTGCATGTCGCAGGGCAGCCCGCCGAGGTGCACTGCGACGATAGCCTTCGTCTTGGGACCAACGAGAGTGGCTACAGAAGACGGAAGGATATTTCCGCTGTCTGGGTCGACGTCGGCGAAGCGCAGTTCGGCGTTCAGGTAGCGCGCGGCATTCGCCGTGGCGGCAAAGGTAAGTGGTGCCGTGATAATTTCGTCTCCGGGACCAATATCCAGAGCGGCGTAGGCCAAGTGAAGGGCGGCCGTGCCATTGCAGACGACGGTGGCATAGTCCGCTCCCAGGTAGTCGCAGAGTCCTGCTTCGAAATCCTCGACCAGTGGTCCCTGGGTCACGTAGGGAGACTTGAGTGCGGCGATCACCGCTTCAATGTCAGATTCGTCGATGTTCTGTCGACCATAAGGCAGGAATGCCTGAGCTCTTTCGTCGTCCACTGGCCCGGTGTATTGCCAATGTCGATCCAGATCCGTCCGACTCCTAAGCTGCTGAAACCATGAATCCTATGGTCGATCCCCCGTCAGAGCGCCCGAGGTTTGGCGTCAGTTCTGACAGCGCGGAGGCATATTGGGGCGAAATCCCGAGGACGATCTATTGGGAGCGACGGGCGAGCTCCACGATGACAGCGAGCAAGCCATCAAAGGTATCTCGCATCGCCCAAGCTTTGCGAGTCGCATCTCTCTCGGTCTCTGAGCGAAGTAGGCCTGCTCCAAACGAATCGCGCAGCCCTTTGCAGAGCTTCGGGTCTTTCTCAAAGTGCATGGCGGTCTGCTGGTAAATGTTGAAACACGCTAGGTGGTCGCCATCGTTGTACAGCGGCGCACCCAGCTCAATCGTCCGTTGAATGCCCGTGTAGACCTTCATGACCTGCTCTCGGCTACAGTCACTGAGCATCGAAACATCGTGTTTGGGCACGTTTCTCTCGATCGCACCCGCAGCGGTCTTGATGACTCCTGGCGCCTTCTTTGGTTTGAAGCGCTTTGCGAATTCTCCTACCGTCTCACTTCCATCGTGTTCGAGGAGTGGGCGAATGTAGTTAATCGGCATACCGAAGTTGATGTTCTGCCCTTCGGAGGAGACGAAGGTCGCGACGCCAATGACCTCGCCAAAGGCGTTGAAGAGCGGGCCACCACTGGAGCCTTGGGAGATTGGCGCGGAAATCTGCAGAACCGTCACATCGTCCTCAATTTGGCGCACAGAGCTAATCAGCCCATCGCTCACCGTGTAGTCGAAGCGCATTGGATTGCCGACTGCAGTGACGGAATCTCCAGGGACTACCGCATCGCTATCTCCTAGTTTGACAGTAGACATCGGCCGCTCAACGTCGATCTCTATGACCGCGAGGTCACGATCCTGATCGATGGCTACGACCCGCCTTACCGCATGCACCGTATCGTCACTGAGCTTCACCCGCAAAACCCCGCCACCGACGATGACATGGAGATTTGTGGCGATGCGCCCAGTTGGCGTCAACAGGAAGCCTGTGCCCGTGCCAACGCGCATACCCATATTGTTCTCGATGCGAACAATGGCCGGCTTGAACCGCTCCATGATCTCACGTGGAGTGAGTTCTTTTGGCGTGGTCTGCTTGGTGGTTGCACCACCGCACGAGGCCGCGGGCGCAGCTAGAGCCAGCGCGAACATCGATAGAAGCGCACAACGAAGAAGCGCCTGCGGAGCCTTGAGCATTGTCTATAGCTTAGCTGACTGGGGCGCAGCTCAGCTAAAAAGTGAGCGCAGGGCAATGCCGGGCACTTTGCCCCAGCCAGGAGATGCTTCCATCTTCACGAGTCTGGGCCCCATGCCCGTGGTAGCGCGATTGCCTGCAAACCACGGCGGATCTGGCCACATCTTGATGCCTCCGCGAATCACACTCTTGTCGATTCCCTCGAGCATATAGGTGTTGTGCACCCATCCGAGACCGGACTGAATATTGTCGAGTGTTGCGCTTTCGTGGCCGCCCCAGGGCAGGGTTGTGGCGCCATAGCAAATCGCCGCCCAGTGATTGATTGTGACGGTTCCGTAGCGCAGGTCGAGAATGCACTGGTCAAGTGCCTTTGCGATTGTCGGATCTTTCTCCAATTGGGGGGAGATGATGAGTGTCGCGTTGAGGGTGCCCCACAGCCGTTCGTTCATGAATTCCGTCGCGGCGTGCAGGAACTGAACGGGGTCAGATGTTCCTATTTGAGTCTCACTCAAGATGCTGCAGAACGGCTCAACAGTGAAGAGCGGTTCTTTCTCATCACTTGAATCAATCCCCGTGATGAGTGTCCATGGCAGACGAGTCTCATCTTCGATCCCTATCTTGATAACGCCATCTCGGTCGCCCACAAGAGAACGATAGCGGTCGAAAGCACCAGGATAATACGCATTGCGTGAGGGAATGGTGTCGAGGAAGCCACGAACAAGTCTTAGGAATTCTTCCCTCTGCCTCCAGTTGTTCGCAGTGATCAGCATTTTCGCCGCATTGCAGTTAAACGAAGCGTTGTTACAGATCATGGAGGCGACATTGCGTGCCTGAAATAGAATCTCATCTGCACTGTAGTCGTACGGCACGATAGCTACGGGGCTAACATTGCCAAGCTCGCTCTCGATTGGAATCGTCAGGATGGGCGAGTTTTCGCGTTTGCGTCGCTCGCGCTCTTCTCCTTCTGGACCCCACACGATTAGGTCGTGAGTCCTGTCCGAGCCTGTAATATGGACATCAGAAATACCCTTGTTTTCGACCAGGTACTTGCCAATATCACCACCACCGTAGACGATGCGCAGATAGCCTGAGTCGATAAGTGGCTTCAGCGCTCGCTCGAGGCACGGGCCAACCCATTCATTGACTGGGTTCATCTTTAGCAAGACGACACGGCCGTATATGAACATCTTGGTAAAGGCGTCCATCGGCGGAATGCTCGAAACATTGCCGGCTCCGAGCACCAGTGAGATGCCTCCAGACGCGCGAGCCGATCCGTAGAAACGCGCTTGTCGCTCTTCGGCCGCCGCGCGGTCAATGCCCTCTTGCATCAAGACGTGACCCTTGAATCCCGAGAAGAGGGCTTTGTCGATCTTGCTGTTGGGAAATACTTCGACCTCTAATCGGCCGCCGATACCCGTCTTGGCTGCAACTCCCAGACTCGGTTTGCCGGATTGCTCTATTTTTTCGAGGCTTTCGGCCAGCAACCGCGACATGCGAATCGTGGGCATTGGACCGGCGAGCCATTCCTCACCCGCTTCGTCCATGATGAGCCCTTTTGCCCGGCAACCCTTGGCAACCCACTGGGGAGCGCCGTCGACCAGTCGAGGTATGCAAGCCCGCAGCAGTTTGGCCTTGGCCGCAGCTCCGAGTCTTGCGAACTCTTCTGAGTGTTCGCCGAGATCGGCAATCGCTGCGTCAATTTCCGTGGTCGTGGAGGGCTTGTGCGAAACCGCGCTCCCGCTCATCATCGATTGGGCCTTGGACATACCTCCAAGACTATCAGCTAGTGCTAGTTGCTCTTGCCTCTGCGGGACGTCCGATGCGCCCCAGTTAGCTCTCGACGAAAGCCGTTAGGGTCGAACTTGGGGTCGGCTCCCGTCTTGAGCACCTCGACGCCCAACCGCAGCTGCTCGAGATAGAGGCGCAGACGCACTTTCTCGTGCGCGGGGCAGGCTGCGTCTCCTGTGGATTCACAGGAAACCATTGCCTTCTCAGCCCAGGCCGCCGCATTGGGGATATCGATTCGGTCGGCGAAGGCGGAACTTACGGCGCTCAGAGACTTCCACGTGGTCGGGCTCTCAATTTGAGAGGCAGCACCGCCGATGCGCAGAGCCATATCGTGGCGCCCAAGGTCGCTCATGATGGCCGCATACTCCTCGGCGAGGACACCGTTTCCCGGATCTACCCAAAGTGCCGTTTGCAGCCGTCCTGCAGTGGCCAATTCGTATTGCACGTCCCGAGCCTTGTCGCCCTTGCCTCTATGATCATAGGCGCCAATGATCGACATGCCCTGCTCAGGCATGAAGAGCACTACTAATAGAACGAGGATCGCGCAGACGTCGACCAGCCCCAATCGCAAACTCACCCGTACATCATTACCAGGTCTCGTCCAACTAGCAACATATCCGACCTTCACCTATAGCATCCGACCTTCACCTATAGTATCCGACTTTCACCTATAGAATTCTACAGATCCGAGGGAGTAGTGCATTCACTTACCGGGGCATAATTCCCCATAGCTATTGAAGTTGTCCCTTGGTGCCACATGGCTGAGGGGGGGCACCGAAGTCGATAGGGTGATCTGTAGCTCATTCCAGGATGTTACTTCGCTTGGCTCTGCTCTTGCTTTGTCAGGGCCTGATAGTCAAAGTGCTATTTCGATTTTGCGGGAGCTTTTGTGGCCTTCGCAGGACCAAGTTTCGACTGTTTTCATCTCGAAAATATCCATTTCGAAGTCGATACGAAATCAACCAAGCAGGAGTTTCAAGAAACCATGGGCGTTCTAAAAGGTATATCCGAATCATTCCACGCAGGTGGCTGGGGCATGTGGCCCATCCTCATTACTCTCATCATCATGATCGCCATGATTGTCGAGCGTTCTGTCTACCTTTTCAAAGCTTCCGTCGACAAAGACAAGCTCCTCGCTCTTCTTAAGAGTCAAGTCATGAGCGGCAACGTCCAAGGCGCCATCAAGGTTTGCTCTGGCAACCCAACTCCAATGACTCGCATTGTTCAAGCTGGACTCATGAAGTTCAACAAGAGCGATCACGAAGTCCAAGCTGCAATGGATGAGGCCGCTCTTCGCGAGCTTCCCAAAATCAACCAACGCACCCCGTACTTGGGCATGCTCGCCAACTTCGCCGTTATGGCTGGTCTGCTCGGAACCATTTCCGGCATGATTAAGTCCTTCGGTTCTGTGGGTGACGCTGATGCTTCTCAGAAAGCAGCCATCCTCGCCGAGGGTATCGCCGAAGCCTTGAACTGCACCGGTTTTGGTATTGGTGCTTCTCTTCTCGGTCTGCTCGGCTTCTCGCTGCTCACCGGTAAGACGACCGCCGTCACCGATGACATCAACGAAGTCACTGTTCAAGTTGTCAACCTGGTCACGTCACACCGTGCCCAGATGCAACCCGGGGCTTAATTCACCCTTCTCCTGCTCACGGGTCAGCTAGCCGAGGCTAGCTGGCTCACGGGTCAACCTTCCTAAACAAAGGAAAAAACAATGGGTGCATCAGTCGGAGCGGGCGATGGCGATTCAGTCAATGTGGAACTAAACGTAGTTCCCTTCATTGACCTCATGAGTTGTCTCACCGCATTCCTCTTGGTTACTGCGGTGTGGAGCCAATACGCACAAATCAACATCAAGCCTAAGGGGCTTGGTCGCGATGCTACAAAAGAACAAGACGAGGAGCCACCGGTTAATATCTCGGTTCTTCTGACAGAAAACGAAATCTGGGTCGGACTGACGTCGGGCGACCGTCGTCAGATTCGCAACGAAGGTGACAAGTACGACTGGAAGTCTCTCGAAGAGACGCTCCGGGAGTATCGTGAAATGCCTGTATTCAACAAGGCGTCCGGTATGCGTTCGGATATCGAGATTGCCGCTGAGGACGCTGTCACGTACCAGCATGTCATTAACGCAATGGATTACTCGATTGGAACCACTGAGATTCCGCTGTTTCGGGATATCGGTTACGTCGACCCTACTTCACTCTCTGTGCGGTTTAAGGAGTAAGCGATGGCAGTACATCCCGGAGGGCCACGACTCTATAATTCAATCCCATTCCATCACCTAGCGCAGGTTAAAGGTGGCGGCGGCAAGGCTGTGAACGTTGCTCTCAACGTGACTCCTTTCGTCGACATGATGACCATTCTGGTCACGTTCCTGCTCATGGTGTTCTCAACTTCTGGCGAGCTGATTTCCGCACAACGCGGCTTGACTCTTCCAGACGCTACGCAGAAGGACGCACTGAAGGTCGCCCCGATCATTATCGTGACGGGCTCTGCTGTGACATTTCAGGGCGATCAGATTGCCGATCCAAAGGCAATCATGAACGACTCTGCGATGGACGTGAAGATTCCTGAGCTCTACGACCGGCTGCGCAACGAGAAGCAAATCTTCTTGGAGCGAGGATTTCCAAAGCTATCCAAGCTAGAGAAAGGATATTGTCTCGATCCCAAGCCGAATCCCAAGCCCGAGGAAATCTGTCTGCAAGGACTATTGATTCTTCAGGCAGATCAGGGAACCCCGGCCAAGGTCTTGAACAAGGTTATCAAGACGGCCAACCTGGCAGAGTTCCCCAACATCATGTTCGCCGTGAACATGAAGGGAAGCAGGCCCGAGTAATTTCGAACTGCTTGGTCTCAAAACGACAACTCAACTGAGAACGACGACGCAAAGGGGGGCTCCATGCCCCCCCTTTGTTATGAAACGCTGTGTTAATCTTGCTCGACCCACACTTTGCTCTGCTTACGTTGGGGGCGGAAATACGAGGATTCTATGACGATGGTAAAAGCCCACATACGAGCCACACTAGCGCTCGTTGCGATGTCTTCTCTTGCTCTTAGTGCATGCTCTAAAGACCCTTACGATCCACAAACTTGGATTGAAAAACTCGGTGAGGGCCACGAGATTGAAGAGACCCTGACAACTCTTGAGCGTCTGAAATGCCCCGAGGCCATCAAACCTCTCGGCAAGTTCTGGGAGAAGCACAACAAGGATAGCCGGGTTCTGCGGATCATGATCAACCTCGCGGATCAGCCTGAGATGGTGAAGGGGCATAACAAGTTTCCGAATCAAGACTGCACCGATGCCGGTGAAGGTCCGTATTGGGAGGACGCACTCCCGTACCTCATCACTGCTGTCGAAGACTTCGATGTCACCGACGAGCGAGAAATTCAAGACGCCGCCATCTCGGCCGAGGCACTTGGCAAGGCCAAGGCCACGGACACGATCCAGGTTCTGATTTCCGCTGCGACCAAGCAGCAAAAGCTCAGGCAGGGACAGATGGTTCGCATCGCTGCTGTCAAAGCTCTTGGCGGCTACGGTGACAACGCGCGCGCTGTCGAAACAGTTATCAAGGTTCTTGAGACCGAGGCAAAGCGCGAGACGCTCCGCTTAAACGCAGCAGCAGCGAACGCACTAGCCGAATCGGGGAGCCCGTCGGCAATCGTGCCTCTTCTCAAGGCCCTCTACGAAATCTCTCCAATTTACCAGCAAGTGCGTACGGCCATCACCACGATTGGCGCGCCGGCCGTGCCTGAGCTCATCAAAGTCTTCAATGGCACGCATGCGAAGATGAACAAGCTTGCCGACAAGAACAACTTCGCAAAGGACTGCGACAAGGGAGAAGGGCTGGGCACGACTTGCATCGCGCCTGGCAACCTTCGCTTCAAAGCGGCTACCCTGCTAGGCGACATGCGGGCCACCGAGGCTATCGGTACTCTCACGGCTGCTCTCAGCGAGAAGCCTGCAGTTTCCTTCTTCGCTCAGTCGGGCGCACCAGGTCCTTCGGACCACAACGCGATTATCGATGCACTTCGCAAGATGGGCGCATATGCATCCGCCGATGTTCTCTCGACTTACATGAAGGCTGAAGCCACCGACGACATGATTCGTCCCCTTGCCATCGATGCCTATTCGATGCTCGCCAAAGACACCAAGGCTCTTGGATTCCTCAAGAAGGCTCTCCAAGATCAGGGTAACGAGATGCCTATGCGCCAAGCCTCGACGCTTGCCTACGCTCGTCTCGTTAAGACCGACGAGGAGATTGCTCCTATCCAGGCTGTGATTGACCTGCAGCTCAAGAATGCGAAAGAGAACCTCGCAAAAGTTGGCAAGGCAAAGACCGAAGGTGAAAAGAAGGACTTCACTGGCAAGGCAAATGACTTCTTCGGCTTCGCACGAGAGTACGAGCAGCATCGCACCCGCGCCCGCGCAGGTGTCGTTTGCAAGAACGACGTCGCTTGCTACCAAGAGCTTCTGACTCTTGATGCCAAGGGCGTTGTAGAGAAGCTAAAGATCCCCAACCATCACAAGGATGCTGCGAGCAAGCCGATGAAGAAGCAGGACATGCAGACCTACCGCATTGCTGCTCTTGAACGCGCTCTCCTTGAGATTGCAAAGATGGGCAAGGCCGCCGAGCCCGCATTCAAAGATCTTCTCAAGCACGCCGAGTCGACCGACCGAATCATTCGCCAAGGTGTTCTCCTTGCGCTTGTGCAGGTCGCTCCGACGCCATGCAATGAGTGTGTGCGACGACTCGAATCCATCATCACAGCGCAGAGAGCGCAGACCACTCTCGACAACCTCACCAGTGATACGCGCATCGTGAAGAACTTCTTTGTGAGTGCAGGTGGCAAGTTGGGCGGGGCTGCCAAGCCCGCTGCACCAGCTCCAGCCGAGTAGCAACTCGGGCACTTGTCAGACCGGAGGGTCGTCACACGAGAGTGTGGTGACCCTTCTCTGGTTCGGGCGCTAGATTCGTTTGCCTTCTTCTATCTGAGTTCGACCTGCAACTATGACCTGCCGAATGAGCCCAAAGAGCAAAGGCTGGGTTCCGGTGACGGTGTATTCAGGGTTCCAGATCACCAGATCTGCGTCGTGGCCCGTGGCAATCTTGCCTTTGCTCTCACTGAGACCGCTGGTCTGTGCAGCCTTAGTGCACAGCTCCTCAACGAGCATTTCGATGCGCTGATCTCGCTCGCGCATTTGTGTCCACCTGGTCGAGAGAAACAGGGAGACTTCTGAAGCTGCAATGCCAGGAGTGACTCCTGGCGTGAGTGTTGTGATACCGCTCATTAGGGCATCGTCCCGTACACCAGCGGCGTCGCTCTCGCACGTGGCAATGAGCCCCGGCATGAGCACTGACTTACCGAGTTCTTCAGCCTGAGCTTCTCTAGGAGTATCCTCATAGCCAGCAACGTAGACAATGCGCCCTTCATCGATGAAGACGGAAGCGGGCTCGATACCTCTCGGCGTAGCAACTCGAACCCCACGAATGATTCTCCTTGCCATAGGCACTGAAGGTGCCGGCTAATGGAGAGTGGTGTCAAACCTCTTTGTCACCACTCTCCGAAACTTGGATTCGCCGTACATCACAATGGACCCAACTCCGCCACCTAGACCGTCGAGCGAAAAGAATGACCGAGGATGGTGAGTTCTGATTCTTCGAGTGCAAGGCGCGAAAGAGGATTTTTGCCAGGGCAAGTGACGAAATGAGCAACGCTGCAATCGGGAAAAAGCAGGACCATCAGACCGATCATTGTTTACGCTCGGCGGTCTAGCCAGGGCTATCGAGTTCTATCCCGTAGCCTCTGTAGGCAGCTGAATTGGAGAGTTTTCGTCCCACCGAGCGCGTTGTCTGCTGAGTAAGCGCCCAGCCAAGGTATTCACCACCTTTACTTGTGTGTGGCTGTCACCTTTTGACTGCTGGCGACAATGGAGGGTATGCAGTTAGCGAGTAGAGTGACAAACGTGGTCCCAAACGTGCCAGCCGAGCAGCGAGCCATATTCGCTGAGCTTGTCGAGCAGCACCGAGCGCTTGTGTGCGGAGTGGCCTACAGCACGATCGGCAACAAGGCCATGAGCGAGGAGATCGCGCAAGAGGCCTTTCTGACAGCTTGGAAGAAGCTACCCGAACTTACCGACCCTAGCCGACTTCCATCATGGTTATGCGGGATAGCGAGGCACCTCGCGCTAAACGCACGGCGCAAGACCGCTAGGGAAGTCGCAAGCGAGGAAGTGCCCAACATAGCTTCTTCCGCCCCGACTCCATTTGAGAGCCTATCGAGTAAAGAGTCCAAGCAATTCGTCTGGCAGGCACTCGAAGAGCTTCCCGAGAACGATAGAGAAGCTCTCGTCCTGTTCTATCGCGCCGACAAGTCCGTTAAGGAGGTTGCGTCGGCACTGGACGTGTCAGAATCTGTTGCCAGGCAACGCCTGAGCCGTGGACGCAAACGTCTCACCACGAGTGTAGCTACACTCGTAGAACAGACTCTCACTGTTTCAAAACCGACCGCTGCATTCACAGCCTGCGTCATGCTGGCCTTCGACAATGCCAATGTCGCTCATGCGGCTACGTCCACGGCTGCGGTAGTTCAGCGGGTCCAGAACGCCGCCGATGGCGCGAACCACACGAGCACCATGTTCTCGTCAAAGACGCTCCCTGCACTACTTGGCATCACCGCACTGATAGCGGTCGCTGGTGTTGCCGTCGTGGCTGGTTGGGGGGAGAGCAGGTCCGAGAGCGACCACGTTGCCACCGGGGTGCCACCAATGGTGATGAGTTCCTCTTCCCCCACCGATTCAGTGCAACAGCCTTCTGCCCGCAGTGCTGCGCCTCCAACAGTGACTTATCTTGTGCCAGGCGGATCGGCGGTGCGTGGAAAATCAAGCGACAACCCGAGAGGAGACTCATCCTCTCGGTCTGACGAAACGCCAAGAAACACTGTGAGTGCATTGGATTCTCGGGCAGGACTTCAGCAAAAGGTTGACCTCGATTTTGCTCAAGCTGACGTACACTATCTTCTCCGTTTCGTCGCTGATATAGCTGAAGTTGATATTCTGACAAAGGGTGACATTTCGGCATTGGTGACGATACGACTAAGGAGAACACCGGTAATTGAGGTGCTCGACGAAATCTTGTTTCAGGCAGGTGCCAAGCGGACAGAGATACCCGTGCTCCGACTCGTTAAGGGCTCAGTCGAAGGCGCTCATCTTGTGCGGGGCACGAGCGTCACTGCCGATTTTGAAAACGCAAGCATCCGAGAAGTCATGAAGATCATAAATGAGCACACCGACATTCCGATTGTTGTTCCCAAGCAATTGTCCGATTCGCCTTTGACCACCTTGAAGTTTTCACGCGAGCCGTTTGGACTGGTCTTCTCTCGCGTTTTGCAGCAAGCAGGGCTCGGCTTTGAAACAGGATTCGGCTTTGAAGTCACACCCGATGTACCGCCCAACCACAACTAGCCTCAGCAAGCGGATCCGAGCCACTGAGGCTAGGCAGGCTTTCACCTCACAACAATCGTATGAAGAGAAGGCCTACTATCTCGACGTGCTTCGTAGCCTTACATCTGCTGAGTTGATGCTCTTGAGGCAGATTTACTTGGAGGGCGATGCCTACGAGATTTTCGAAGCGTCTGAGAACGCGGGACAACTTCATCCTCCCGGGATCCTATTGATCGCAGCACCTCGTCGTTTGAAGGAATGGAGGGAGGATGTTGGGAGCCCTGGTCTGCTCCAGTTGCTGACGGAGCGAAGCGGGCTTGATGGGGCCTTGGTAGAGCCAGTTGCCGCGAAGCTTGATTCAAGGTCTCTCAGCAATATCATTGTGAATGCGGCTGCTGCCCATGGTCGCGTGATGTCCGACGTTCCCCTGGAGTTGCTCGCCGGTGCAGGAGTTGGACAGGTTTTCGCAGTCGAGGCACCGCAATACCAAGGGACTCCTATCGAGCTCTCTCGCACTGCCTTCGGCCATCAGTTTATTGATTTTGTGAAAGGCTAGTGATGGCAGACCTTGCTGTTATTTTGCTTGGTTCTGTCATTGGCTTGGGAGCAAGCATCATTACCCCTCCAGGAATGCAGTCACAGAGACTGCTGGATGAATCTGAGAACGGGCTGAACCGGCTCACAGGTCCATGACAATACTTGAGGAAAGTTACGGATCCCTTTTGGGAATGAAACTTAGTAGTTACGAAGGCTTGTGCTACGATCTGACTTGGCGTAGGAGCTAAATCAATGGCGACTGGCGAGCAAATCAAGAGCTTGGTCAAGTGCTTCCTTGAGCAAGATGAGGAACGCTTCATGAGCTTGGCTGTGCAGATTGCTGCCCACGAGGCTCGAAAGGGGCACGGCAAGCTCGCTGCGGAAATTAGGGGGCTGGTCGACAAGGCACGCGCTCTTTCGAGTACCAGGTCTGCCGCGAAGCCTGTGCCACTTGTACACCCACGCGGAGACTTCGCTGGGCTATTCACTGCTTCGTATCCGGACCTTAGACTTTCCGACATGGTTCTCGAGAATGCCCTCCGCATTCGCTTGGAGCGTGTCCTGCACGAGCAACGAGCTCGAGACAAGCTTCGGTCTCACAGTCTGGAGCCACGCCGCAAGGTTTTATTGATTGGACCACCTGGTTCAGGGAAGTCAATGACTGCTGCAGTGCTAGCGGGGGAACTCCATTTGCCCCTATTCGTGATCAGAATGGACACCCTAATCACGAAGTTCATGGGGGAGACGTCTGCAAAGCTTAGATTGGTCTTTGAGGCGATGACTGCCACACGCGGTGTGTATCTGTTTGATGAGTTCGACTCCATCGGAACACATCGAGAAATGCCGAACGAAGTTGGCGAGATTCGAAGAGTGCTGAATAGTTTTCTGCAGCTTCTCGAACACGACCAGTCTGATGGGCTCGTGATGGCGGCTACGAATCACCCTCAGTTGTTGGACGATGCATTGTTTCGTCGGTTCGATGATGTGGTGGAGTACCAGTTACCGACTCCCGAACTGGCCCTACGAACGCTCAAGAGCAAGCTGGCGTTTTTTGGCAAGCTTCAGGTCGACTGGGATGAGGCCGTCACGTACACGGAAGGGCACAGCTATGCAGAAATTGTCCGGGCCTGTGCCGACGCTGCAAAGGCCGTCGTCCTGAGCGATCGAAACTCGATTACAACAAAGGACCTGCGGATTGCCTTTGAAGAACGCGATGTAGCAATGCGACGTTAGCAGTGGGTGTGAGGAAGAAGGGGGGCTAGTGCCAGATCAAGGACTACAACACATACTGCTTGCGGGAACAGCAGCGACCGAACAATACACCAATCCGCAAAAGGGGGGCGGTAGCCCGAAGTTTCCCTCTAGGGCTCGCGGGAATCATGGGGCAAGCCTTGTCGCGAAGCTTGAGTCAGTTCGAGCACGCGCCGAACAACTCGGTGCGGAACGTGCCGCCTATGGTCTCGACGCCGACAGTGGCATTTGTATCCAGTTTGAAAGCGCTGCCAATTACGATCTCGTACTTGAGAGTCTTGAGAACGGTCCGCAGGGCATCGAACTTCTTGCGGTTCGTGTTATTGCGGGAATCACCACCGCCACTGTTTTCGTTCCCAATGGCAAGGTGTCTTTCTTCATCAGCCGGGTGGAGGCATACCTTTCCGAGGATACCGCCAAGGGAAAACCCAAAAACCAGAAGTTGGTGGCGAGTATCTCTGATCTGCGAGCGGCGGTTCTTGACGCTTTCTGGACGGACTCCATTAGTCTCTTGCCGCATGGCCCAGAGAGTATCTGGTGGGAAGTTTGGCTGCGTTCCGGACCTGGGCCGGTAGTTGATCGATTCAAACAGTTCGCACAAGCAGAGAACATGGCGGTCGCTGAGCTGACCCTTCGATTTCCTGGCCGTGTAGTTCTGCATGTTCAGGCCTCACGAGACCAAATGGCCCAGTCGATTGACATGCTCAATTTGGTGGCAGAACTTCGGAGGGCGAGAATACGAGTCGAGGAGTACATAGAACTGGGAGGGCTGGAGCAGGTCGAGTGGGTTGCCGATTTGGCAGGGCGTCTTGAGTTGGCCCCCCATGACGCCGCTGCCGTCTGCGTTCTCGACACTGGTGTTAATCACGGCCATCCGCTGCTGGAGGGTTCTCTTCTCCCGGAAGCATGCCTGACACACAATCTGACCTGGGGGACCAATGATCATCAGGGCCATGGAACCGAGATCGCGGGAATTGCTCTCTTTGGAGACCTCGCCGCTGCACTTGAATCTACAGGGCCTCATTTGCTGACGCACCATCTTGAGTCCGTCAAGATTCTGCCCCCGGATGGTCATAAGCCGAATCGGCCAGATTTGTACGGAGCGATCACGCAGGAGGCCGTAAGACGGGCAGAGATAGCCGCTCCCAATAGGGCACGAGTTGTTTGCCTAACTGCAACCACCGCACTGCCTGAAGAGCTAGAAGTGAATGAACCGGTCGGGGAGGCCGACTGGAATGAATTGGCAAGCGCCATAAATGAGTTTCGAAGGAGGGGGAGACCTTCAACTTGGTCCGCGGCCATAGATAGCCTTGCAGCAGGTGTAGATGACGAACCTCAACGTCTGGTTGTTGTGGCAGCCGGCAATACACAAAGACCATTTCGGAAATACTATCCAGATTCGAATATGACGGAAGGGATTCACGACCCTGGACAATCGTGGAACGCGCTAACAATCAGTGCTTTCACCGACCTCAATGTTTTCGACGAACAAGAATATCCAGGTTGGGAACTAATCGCCAAGACTGGCGAGTTGGCGCCAGCGAGTACTACTTCGATGATTTGGCAAGAACAGTGGCCCACCAAACCCGACTTGTGTCTTGAGGGGGGCAATCAAGCAATAGATCCTGCAAACGGCGAGGCAGACTACATCGATGATTTACAATTGCTGACGACTAACAGGTCATTCAACCATAGGCCATTGAAGGTTACTGGAGACACTAGCGCAGCCACAGGCCTTGCGGCGCAGATGGCCGCACGTCTGATGACTCAGTATTCTGAGTTGAGGCCGGAAACAGTGCGAGCTCTCATGGTGCATTCCGCAAACTGGACAGAGGCAATGCGGGCCGGGAAAAACCTTTGGGATCTGGAAAGGTCCGAAATCAAGGGACTCATTCGGAGGGTCGGACACGGAGTGCCAGATTTTGGTCGTGCCCTGTGGAGCGCGGAAAATCAGTTGACTTTGCTTGCCGAGGAAGAGCTTCAGCCTTTTGACAAGATCAAGTCTCGTGGCGTCACAAAGGATATGCACATTCACACATTGCCATGGCCCAAGACCGCGCTTGAGGACCTCGGAGAAACACTCGTCACGCTGCGAGTGACCCTTTCATACTTCGTTGAGCCGAATCCAGCAGAACGAGGTTGGACTCGGCGGCATCGGTATGCCTCGCACGCACTGCGTTTTGACGTCAAGACGCCGCAGGAGTCCATCGTCGACTTCAGAAAGCGGATTAGCACGGCAGCGAGGGCGGAGGATGATGTCCAAAGCGACATGACCTCAAACGATCAAGAACAGTGGTTACTTGGAACAATTCTTCGAAACAAAGGTTCCCTTCACTCTGATCGATGGCGGGGAACTGCCGCAGAACTGGCTTCCAGAGGAGTCATTGGTGTCTATCCCGTTATCGGTTGGTGGCGAGAGAGGCTAGCCCTCAATCGGTGGGACTCGCTCGCCAACTATTCCCTTGTAGTTTCAATCGAAGCTCCGGGTGTAGATGTCGAGCTCTACACACCTGTTGCGCAGGAAATAGGCGTACAGGTCGGAGTCCAAGTCTGAGCCAGTCGGTATTTCAACGGAATTTGTCGCGAGGCGAAGGCGGTAACAAAGAACTTAGCCTTCCTTTCGTCAGGCGCCGGAGCGAGAGCCCTTGCTGGGAGGTGGCCTGGTGACCTCGCTGAAGACCGAGAGTGAAAGGTACCGACTTGTTGCATAGAGGCCCAGCTTCGTTCGAGGACATGATTGAGCAAGCCTTTTATAGATCGAGGGTACGCGGCCGCATTCTTGGCGGCGCGGTGGGGGGATGCTCTCGGTTATCCTGCGGAGTTTCGCTCGCTCGCCGAATTCCGTTCTCAGCACCGCGATGGCCCTTCCCTGATCCGATCGGGCAGATTGCCGACAACACGCAGATGACACTTTTCACTATGGAGGCTCATCCGCGCCGAAGTGAGAATCGACCACAAAGTAGATAGGCATGTGTCCTGCTGGGCGACTCACCAGTAGCGGTACATCGACCAGTGCTCCTTCTCGTCAAGAATGGTTGGCTTTGAACTCGCGAGTGGATCGATGTCGTTCGCGTGGTTGGAGGCTAGGCAGAAGTCACTTGCGTGGAAGAGTATGCGCGCGGCGGTGGACTGGACGCCAGCGAGATCGAAACCATCAAGGTAACACTGCGCGGTGGAGCCGCACTCCCTCCCCCGGATTTTGGATACCTCCGACAATTCGCGGTACCCGCCCTCTCGGCTGCGAGAAAACTCATCGCATCCGACGGAAAAGTCACAGAAGACGAAGAAGAGATGCTCGAGGAAATCAAGACGCTCTTAGGCCTCGGCTGATCGCTGCAGCTTCTTTCTGAGGCTGTCTCTTGCGCATCTACAGTGATCTCCCGAGCGAATCGCAGGATGCGTACCGAGTAGACGGCGACCAGAGTTCGCAGAGTCGTTGCCCCGAGGGGGGCAAAGCGTGCATCCTTGTGTCGCATCATGAGTACCGACATCTTGGGAATCGACCTGGGCACAACCAACAGCGTCGCTGCCGTCTATTCTGAGGGAGAAGTTTGCTTCATCGAGAACGAACTTGGCGAAGTCATGACACCTTCCGTTGTTGCGCTAGACGAAATGAAGAACCAGATCTTCGTGGGTCGCGCAGCGAGGGAACAATTCTCGATCTCGTCGGAAACGGCGGCGGTAGCATTCAAGCGCTCGATGGGCGAGACGCAGAACTTCGATCTTGGCGGTCGCAGTCTGACTCCCATTGAGCTATCGGCATTCGTGCTCGCCTCATTACGCGAGGACGCGGAGCGTCAGCTCGGACATTCCATTGAGCGATGCGTGGTAACGGTGCCGGCCTACTTTGGTGAACCGCAGCGACAGGCTACTCAAGAAGCAGCCGTGCTTGCGGGCATGAGCGTCGAACGTCTGCTCAACGAACCAACCGCCGCCGCGATCGCCTACGGACTCGACAAACGGGATGATGAGTCTCAGTTCCTCATTTTTGATTTGGGGGGCGGGACTTTTGATGTGTGCGTCATGGAGCTCTTTGAGGGGCTGTTGGAAGTGCGGGGAGTCGCCGGGGAGAGCAGGCTCGGCGGTGAAGACTTTACGGAGACGCTGCTCGCGCTCGCACTCAAGCACGTCGACATGAGCATTGGTGATGCTCGGGCCCACAAGAGAGATTTCACGAAGCTCTGGAGGCGCACTGAGCTTCTCAAGCGACAGCTGAGTAGCTGGACAGAAGCAAGCCTTGAGATACCGGTATTTGGTCGAGCTGAGGGCGAGCGAACGGTTATGATCTCACGCGCACAGGCAGCTGAGGCATTTGAGCCGCTGCTGCAGAGAATCGCCAAGGCGTGTCGCACAGCTCTGCGAGGGGCCAATGTAGAACCGAAGGCTCTATCAGAGATTATCCTAGTCGGCGGCGCAACTCGCATGCCGTGTATCCGAGAGTTTGCCGCGCAGTTCTTTGGAAAGGCCCCGATGGTAGAGCTTGACCCAGACCTGGTTGTCGCAAAAGGCTCCGCCATTCAAGCTGCCCTTTGCAACGACCAGGGCGCCGCGCTTGACATCGTTGTCACGGACATCGTTTCTCATAGTCTGGGAGTATCTTCGACCAAGCAAATTGCCGGGCGCTACGTCGACGGCTATTTCTCACCAGTGATTCATCGAAATACAACGGTCCCGGTGTCGCGTACCGAAGCCTTTCACACAATAGACCGCAACCAGGACGAGATTCTTCTGCAAGTCTATGAGGGCGAACATCGACGTGCCGACTCGAACAATCTCATCGGCAAACTTGAGGTAAAGGGCATACCAAAGGGGCCCGCTGGCCAGACCGTCATGGTTCGCTTCACGCTCGACATGGATGGCTTGCTCGAAATTGAGGCCACCATCTCTGATACCGGAAAATCCTTTCAAACCGTGCTCCATCGCAGTGGCAAGCCACCGTCCCCAAAAGATGTCGAGCGCTTCCGAAAGAAGTTGGCGCGGCTCAAAGTGGATCCCGCGGAACACCCACGAAACAAAGACTTATTGCTGCGCAGCCAGGGGCTGTGGAGCGAGGTTGGCCCAGAAGACAAAGATCACATCGACGAGGTACTCCAGAGCTTTGAGGCAGCTCTCGCGTCCGGGGATCCATCCCTTGTGAAGGTGCAGTTTGACGAGTTGCAGAGGCTCTGTGAGAGGTTTGATAAGGGGACACGCTGGTAGTGGATTTCGAAGCCGACAACCCCTTCGAAGTTCTTGGTGTTGAGGTTGGGCAAACGCCCAGGGAGATAAAACGCGCGTACGTGCGCCTCATCAAAGAGTATCGACCGGAGAAATTCCCAAAGGAATTTGAGTTCGTGCACTCAGCGTACGAAGAGGCAACTCGGGCCACAGAAGGTGGCTATGCAGAAATGGTCTACGGCTCGGAGGAGCAAGTTACCGGGGCAGACGAAGCGCTATTGAAGGAGGCGGAGGGCCAGCGTGACGATACAGAGACGAATGAAGCATGGATTGCTTCTCCAGAAGTTGAGCATCTCGATAAGACTTCCCACGAAGAACCAGCCGCTCGGTGGGCCTACTCAGCATTCGTTGTGGGAGACGGCTCCGAACTCGAAGAAGCGCTCGGGGACCATGACGTTGAAGGAGTAATCAAGGCTCTGCGCAAGGAGGAATTTTTCGAGCACTTCCGAGAGGATGAGTATGCAGAAGAACTCGCAGAGTTGGCCATATCGTGGCTTGCGTGGCGGGATCTAGATGCCGCGACGAAGCTCGCACGACGCTACGAACTTGCGAGCGAGGAATCAGCTCCAGATCCTTGGGATAGCGTGGGGCTCGAAGCAGTGCGCGAGTTTCAGTCGCTGTCGGTCGGTCATGGCTTCGCCAAACACGTTCTCGTTGCACTGCGAGCGCTTTTGGCGCCCAACGATCCAGGCCGAGAAGAGGCAAGCCATGTGCTCGCCGCTGAGGAACGTGAGGTGCTTGCGATTGCCAGCTTCGTGGCCAAGTCCGCTCGACATGAGAACCTGTGCGTCTATTGGGTGGGACCGCTCCATGCGCTACTGTCGCAATACGATACGGTCCTCGACTCCCTTGAAAGCGACGACCACCCACATCTGTCACGAGAACTCACCCGGCTCGGAAACGACCTGAAGACGCGCTGGTATGCCAGCTCGCTGAGCTGGGGTGTCGCCTTCTTCTGCTTTGTTTTCCTCCACTTCATTGGTCTGGTCCTCTATGGACTGGCGCGCTTTTCTTGGTGGGCGGCCGTTGAACGATCGCGATACGTACGCAATGTGCAGCCAGTACTTGCGTATCTCGCGCTAAGTCGAGGGTATGGCAACAACGTCGTGTTGGCCTGGCTTCAGGGCTACTCGAAGATTTCGGGGGGGCTATCTGGGTATGACGTTCGCATCGCCAGCGATCACGGTTTGGACTTGCTCGCGGCGCTTCAGTATCGCATGCGAGACTAGAGCCGTCGGTCTGCGCCAAAGGCGCCCCCATCGGAGTCCCCTGCTCTGTCCCGCCACAGCCTACGCTCTTAGATCCGGCGTCGACATGCAACTTCAGATTCCGGCGGGGTCTGCTAGGCATGAAGACTTTGCAACGCTGGGATTGCGGCTAGATGGGAGCCTCGGTAGGTACCGGCGGAAATGGGGTTAATGTTGAACTCAACGTTGTTCCGTTTATCGATTTGATGAGTTGTCTAACAGCCTTCCTTTTGGTGACGGGCGGTATGGAGCCAATACGCGCAGATCGAAATTGAGCCCAAAGGTCTGCAGCGCGACGGCAAGGAAGGCCAAAACGAAGAAGAGTATCCGATTGTCTCTCTGCTTCTAACGAACGGAGAGATCTGGTTGGGCATTGCGCCTGCTGGCGAGCGCTTACAAATTCGCAACATTGGCGACACGTACGATTGGGCTTCCCTTGAAGATGCACTCGCCGAGTTTCGAGCGGTGCCGGCGCTGGATGCCTCGCCGCGAAAAAATGAAATCGAAATTGCTGCGGAAGATGATGTCGTCTACCAAGATGTGATTACTGCGATGGACTACTCCATCGGTCGGGAGTTTGTCAGCATCGGCTACTTAGATCCCTCGTCACTTTCGGTCCGCTTCAAAGAATAGGGGCCTGGCCAATTAGAACGATGTATCAACACGGTCACTCAGGTTCATCTGTGTCGTCCTAGGATGGTCGTCGAATGCTCCAAGAACTCTATGCTGTTCTCGAGACTCGCTCTGCTGGCGCTAG
>JAAEPE010000274.1 GCA_024222395.1 Myxococcales bacterium | reverse complement strand
TAGATCTGACTGTGACAGCGGCTTCGTAGTCATTCCATGGGCCTAGAAGGCACTGGTGCGCAGAACGAAGCACGTCGAGGCAACGCCGCTAGAAATTGGGCCAATCTCACCGTTGCACACCAGGATTCGGCTCCTCGTAGAAGCCTGCGAGGCTGAGAGTGTCATAGTCAGAGTTACACCCAAACGAATCACGTAGCCGCACCAACATTCGTGCACCGCGTCCCAATGGCTGCCTCGCCAGGGGCGCTCACGCCATAGTCTCCGACGGGAGAGCCCCGCCCTAGTGGCAATTCCGCTCAGTACAGGATTCGCCCGCACTCTGTGCGAATGGGAAGAACAGTAGAGTCGCCGACGCTCTCCTGGCTATCGTCATAGACGAGTTCATCATAGACCACGGCGCCCAAGCCCGTCACAAGTTGCAGACGTAGGCTCTCCCCTCCAATCTCCGAGAGCGTCGTAAGATCGATAAGCAAGCGATCCGAAATCAGCGCTTTACATCCGTCGCCATTTCCCCTGTGTTGGATTTCGAGGGGGACGAGGGGCGGGTCGGATGTTCCGTAGCTACCGCCCCACCAAAATTCAAATTCGTGTTTTTCGCATCCGCCCGTGTACTCCACATCGATAGTAAGAAGATTCCCTACAATGCTTGCCTGCGAGATGGTGAAAGGGTCATCGCCGGGTTCGCAAATCGAGTCCGGATCCTCCGCGCAGGCCCCCAAGGCAGTGAGGAGAATCCAAGGGAGTACGCGACCTGTTACTTGAGGGATCATACTTCCGAGAAGTTCAACATCCATGCCAGTAGCAGGAGGAAGCCAAGCGGGTGAAAACTGGTGCTAGCCGCGCATGGACTATGACGATTGTGTCGCTGTTTTCCCCGGGTCTCACGATTTCACCGCGCTCGAGTGGCTTCGTGAGGCGTTGCTTTTTCATTTCACCCAAGCCAAGCCCCTGTTCCGTCGACAGATCGGCTCCTGTGAGCGGGTTTCAGTTGCCTAGATGGGCGGAATCATGCAACCTGCGGCCATGTTTGTCCCCTCCCCGCGCCGCACTGCTCTCCGACTCTCCACAGCACTAGCAGCCACCATGGCTCTCGGTTCATGCGGTCAAGAGCTCAGCGTCGACAGCGAACAACGCGAAATTGTCGGTGGTACTGAGACAAGCGAGTATCCGGCAGTCGCAAGCATCTCCGTCAAGGTCGTGGGTGGCGGCTACTTCTCCTGCTCCAGCACACTGATTTCGCCTCGCGTACTCCTTACCGCGGCGCACTGCATCGATCTAGACGAAGGCCCGACGGAGG
The DNA here is from genome assembly GCA_024222395.1 of Myxococcales bacterium. GTDB lineage: Bacteria > Myxococcota_A > Polyangia > Haliangiales > Haliangiaceae > NORP324. Next base: position 2,441 of record JAAEPE010000274.1, on the reverse strand, counting down.
GGATCACGGCCTATTTCGGCACCCGAAGCAGTGGCCAGGACTCGGGTTTCATCCAGGAAATCCCCGCCTCCGAATGGACCTATTTCAATCCGTGGAGTCTGGCGGGCAACGACATTGCAATGGTCCTCCTCGAGTACGACAGCGACGTCGAGCCGGTGCTCTACAACACGCAAGTTCTCGGCAACAGCGCGATTAACGTGCTCATGCACATCATTGGTTGGGGCAACTCAGAATTTGAGGCTGGCGGTGGTCGGAAACGCCACGTGCAGACTCCCATCACCGGCTTCAGTAACAACGACGCCGTGGTGTTCTACGGAAACGACAATGAGAATACCTGCCAGGGCGATTCTGGTGGCCCCGGGATTCTCACGTTCAGCAATGGCACAAGTAGCGAAGAGCGCATCGCCAGTATCACCTCTTACGGCCCAGAAGGTTGTGGGGGGACATCCGGCGGGACTCGCGTCGCCCAGTACGCTGACTACATTGGAGACTGGGTCGCCGATAACGACGTTCCTCAACCACCACTTCTTGAATACGTAACTCCACGCGACGGCTCGGAAGTCAGCGCCGGCTTCCAAGTCCACGTGGAAGCCAGTGACAATACGCGACTCGAAAACGTCGAAATCTACATCAACGGCGAACGCGAAGCTGACCTACTCGGGCGCTTGCCTCCGTTCGTAATTGCCACCCCCGCCCTTCCCGACGGCACAGTCGAAATTGAAGCCCGGGCCTACGACAACCGAGGCGACGTCACCAGCAAGAAGATCAGCGTCACCCTCGACTCCACCTGTGACGGCCCGCAAGACTGCCAAGGATTGTTCATTTGTACCGACCCCGGCGTTTGCGAATCCCCGAACTACGATCTTGGAGCAGCCTGCCAAGGCGGCCCTGAGTGCGCTAGCGGCCAATGTGCCATGGTTGGCGAGGATCAGCTCTGTACCGCAGAGTGCACGCCTTCCGACGCATCGAGCTGCCCAGAAGATTTCTCATGCATTGAAACAGGAGAAGACACAGGTCTGTGCTGGCCCGGCGGCAGCGAATCCGGTGGTTGCAGCGCCGGTGGCCGCAACGAATTCGCCGGAACTCTTCTGATACTGCTCGCGCTAGCTGGCCTCAGGCGCAAACGCGAAGACGACGTCTAGCATTGAAATTTTCCGCCGCAGGGCTCGCTAGAGGTTTTTGTCGATGATTTTCTTGAGGGCCGCGGTATCGCCCTTGCGGAAGCCCGCGTGCACGTGCTTCACGATGCCCTTTTTGATGACGAATGTGCTCGGCATCGTCGGCGGGTCGTAGCTCTCCACGGTTGAGCTCTTCGGATCGTAGACTCCCAGCATGGTTGATACGCCGGACTTCTTCATGAAGGCCTTGCCCTTTGAGACTTTGCTGTCGATGTTGACGGCAATGAAGATGACCTTCTTCTTGTCATACTTCTTGGCGAGCTTCTCGTAGGCAGGCAATTCCTTACGGCACGGCTTGCACCAACTGGCGCCGAAGGTGAGCACCACAACCTTCTTCTTGAAGCTCTTGATTGAGATCTTCTTGCCCTCCCCGTTCTTCACGGAGACGAACTCGGCAGCCCTGTCGCCCTTGGAGGCTAGCACATGATTTCGGTACCTTCGCGTTTGTCGAACGTAGAATAGTCACTCGGAGTATCAGACTTCTGAGCTTAAGCTTGTCACAAAGCCCAGTATCTCCCCGGGCGCAGCCTGCGCTCGGGGAGGTTATGCCTATCTTTATGTTCGATGGCATAGCGCCCGTCCTTGTCGCGGTAGAGCCCTCGGACTCCGGTCTTGCTTGGCTTCGGCATGGTGCTCCCATACCGACCAGAAACTTCACTTGTCGCTTCTTGTCGGTTAGAACTTAACACGGACTATAAACCGTGTTCCATATCATATAAGTTCAAGATGGAAGTGCCACCATGCCCCGTAGTCCACAGGCCGTAATCAACAGCATTGGGGGGAACGTGCGTCGACTTCGGCTCGCGCTTGAGATGACGCAGGACAGACTTGCCAAGTCTGCCGGTCTTGACGTTCGCTACGTGCAGCGCATTGAGCGCGGCCAAGTGAATCCAAGCATTAGCGTGCTGGTTCTGCTCGCTAACGCCCTGGAGGCCGATGTCGAAGAGTTGCTAGTGCAGGCACGCCTTGCTCCGGCCCGGCCTAGCCTCAGTAGTTCTTGCTCCGACCAAGCATGCGCTCGGGCACCGAGAACCCCTTCGCCTTGGCCCGGGTGAGCGCATGAGCTGCGTGAATGCTGATGTAGGGCCAGGATTCGTGTCCCCTGAGCCAAAATGCGAATCTGCCATCCCCATTCTGCAGCGCGGATAGCCGCTCGATGTCCCGATCCACTGTGGCAATGATCTTCTTCTTCGATGGCATGCCCTTGGCCTCGAAGGCAGTTAGAACATCTCGCAGGGCAGCAACACCCATGATTCGCGATGC
>JAAEPE010000273.1 GCA_024222395.1 Myxococcales bacterium | reverse complement strand
GCCCACCCAAAACGAGTTCGCCAGGAGCGCTCCCAGCTCGCCTAGCCTGATGCTCTGCGCGCTCATAGGCTGGACCGCAGAGGCGACTGCGCTCTGCCTCAAGGACGTTCTGCAAAGCGACCATGCCTTGCGCGATCACAACTCTCGAAGCTCCTCATGAACGAGATCTTCCAGAGAAATTGGTAGTGGAATGATCTCGGTAAGGGCTTTTCTTCGTTTCTTTGATACTCTATTCATCAGCGGTTCCTTTGTTATTGCAACCCCGATCCTGAATGGGATCGGGAGGAACCGCTACCTAAAGTTCAACAATGGATGGGACGTTGCCCGCGATTGTATTTGTGGACACGACTAGGTGAAGCTCCGCTTCGCGAGAAACGTCGAGCCCACAGCCCGAAGAATGCCAAGAGAAACCAGGGCGCGCCGGCCGGGGCGCCTCCAGACGAGCAGCCACAACCACCACGTTGGGGAGGGCCACAGCGGCCGTCGGACGTGCATTCATGTGCGCTGTCAGAGCAATCAAAATCCTCTCGACACTCGAGCAAGCAAAACCCATCGCTCCCGCAGTGCTGGCCTTGCTCGCAGTCTACGGTGTCGACGCAGCTCCCCTCCATGGGCCCGGCATCGGGCCTTCTCGAGGTGTCGTCTCTGAAACACACCTTGACGGGCATCTCGCCTGCACTCGCCTCGTTGCAGGCGAAGCGGTCGGGACAGTCGTTGTCTGCTTCGCAGAACTTAGAGCAATAGCCCTCCGACAAATCTGTAGTCGTGAATAGGCAGAATCCGTCGCAATCGATACGGTCGTAGTTGCAATCGGTGCCTGTGGGGTCCGCGATAGGGGAGCATAGCGTGCCGCGCTCATAGGTCTCGCAAGGCGAGCCGTCAGAACAATTCTCACCCGCGACGCACTCGTCGCCCCTTGCCGGATATAGCTCGCAAAGCCCTAGCTTATCATCCGCGGACAGTGATCGTTGGGACTGCCACGGCGTCCACGAGTAGTTCATGGTGTCGATGGAGCTCTCCGTGTGGGAGAGTCCCGAGAAGTGCCCCAACTCGTGGGTGAGCACGCCCTGAACATCTTGAATGTCGATGCCAACGCTGATGGGGCCAATCGCCCAAGAGAAGTTCTCACCGTTGAAGGCGACGTCGACGGTCGGCGTCTCCCCTGGCGCGAAAAAGAGTGAAGCCGCCCCCGCAGCCTCGGCGCCGTAGATCCACTCCGACTCGATCCACATCACAACGTTGGTATCATCGACGGCCATTCCGAGGCTGGTTTCACCCTGATAGCTGTAGCGAAGACTGGAGCACGGCACGTCCTGCCAAGTGGCAAACGCTGCGAATATGGCATCCTTCGCAACGCTCAGACTGATGTCATCGCTGCCGACCTCGTGAATACGATAGGCTACCGGGACTTGCTCGGGATTCCACAACATGCCGTTGTGCGTGAAGTGAACGACGTCCTCACGCTCGAAAGCACTCAACACTGGCATCTCAAAGCGAGTACTGCGGGCGTCTTGCACGGCAGGCCAGACACCCTGTTTCCAGCCAAAGACTCGGTATCGTCCGGATGCAGTCTCGCGCAGGTAGAAACGTGCATGTTGACCGACTATGTGCTGCGGCATGCCGACGATGACATGGCGCATGCCCGCGAGTTCACCACCCGGCTGGACAAGCTCGACGAGCGCACGGCTCGCACCCTTTGTCGCCTCGTCGACCGCGATGGTGACCGTGGTTTCGAGCCCCGTATGGTCTGCGTTCCAGCGACTACTCGACGCAGTAACTCGCCCTTCCACGACCAAGTCGGCACCGTCGTAGAGAGCCTGAGGAGCCAGACGCTTCACAACGGAAGCGTCTGCGATGCCCATGGAAAAACTCGCAGAGAGTAGACCACAGAGCGCTGTGACGTACCTTGTCAGTGTGCTAGATCCGGCGACGGCGAAACAGAAGAACCGTCATGAAGAGCCCAGCGAGAAGGCCGAGAGGCGTGTTGCCGCCCGTATTGCATCCGCCACAGTCGGAGGACTCGGATTCGGACTCTACGCAGCGCCCGGTTTCGTCACATACCGAGCCTTCGCTACAGTCGACATCGACGCGGCAGTCGAAGGTGCAAGTCGAGTCGTCCCCACAGTAGCTACCGTTGGTGCAATCGCTGTTGAGGGTGCAGGTCTCATTCGATGGTGTACCGGCGTCCGGGCTATCGCTTGGAGCGGCATCAGGGGCTCCACTTGGACCGGCGTCCGGGACTCCGCCTCCTCCCTGCTCCGTCACATTGGCGCGGATGACCCAGTCTCCGGTGAGTCCCAGGTAGTTCGACCGGAACCATCCAAGACCACTGGCAAGAATGAAGTTGCGTGTCGCATCGATAGTCCCGTCTGCGTCACGAGCAATGGAGGGTACGCCGTCGTGTTGAAAGCCGATGCTCACGCGAATGTCGCCGGTGAAGATTATGTTCTCCCCACTCAAGTCAATCTCAGTGAGCGCGTCGTCCGCCCCGGTGAGCTGGTAGTCGGCGCTAAAGAGTTCAGCACCGGGGTTGTCTGCTCCGGTATCCTCAAAGATGCGAAGAGTCACGGTCTGCGAGGTCAAGGCACCGCCAAAAAGCAGCCGAACGTTGTCGAGTTTCCAAGGATTCGCCGATGACGGCGAGAGCCGAACCGCGCCTTGTTCAGTTGCGACGAACCCCGCTTGGAACCCGGCCGTTAGGCCATCGGCAAAACCGTCGTTTTGCAGCGTCTCTGCGCTCACAGCGCTCGCGAATCCAACAATTGTCGCTAGCGCGACTGCCACTATAGTTCTTGCCCTCATAGGCCCTATCATACGGATAAAGGCGACCGTGACAAGGAACACGGCGCTCATCCCAAAGTACATTTGCCTTTGGACAGCCTAGGGAGTGATGATGCGTGTGTGAGAGGCGCATTGCGAGGATGTTTGTATGGGCTTGTTTGGGTCGCAGTCTCTGGCTGCAGCGACGATGGCAGGACTCGGGAAACGTTGTTCGTCGACCAGGCAGCAGAGGAAGGCGGCGACGGCAGTGAGAGCCAACCCCTTCGCAGCGTAGGCGAAGCCCTCGCTCTGGTACGAGCCGAGGGGCTGGTCTACGTCGCGTCGGGTACCTACCAAGTTCCGGAACGCTGGGAGTTCGATGCACCGGTTAGCATTCTCGGTTCGCTAAACTCAAGCACCCGCTTCGAAGCCGATCAAGGAAATCGCATTCAGTGGAGCGGCGTGGAAGACGTTGCTCTGAGTATTCGCGACGTGAGATTCGACTCCGCCTTCACGCTGACGACCATTAATCTCACCCTACGAGACGTCGAGATCAATGGGGCAGGCCCCGCCCTATCGTTGGCGAACAGTAGTGCCTTGCTGACTGACCTGGTTGTGCGCGTCAGTGAAGAATCCGGCCCAGGCGAGTACGACGATGACAGTGTTCTGGTCCAGGACGCAACCGTAATGTGGACAGGCGGCGCCGCCGTGGACGGCCCGGATCGTGGTCTTGTTGTGGAGAGGTCGATCATGTCGCTTAGCGACGTTGAGGTGTCGAGCGCGGCACGGTCTGCGTTGCACATTGCAGAGGGTTCCGAGTTCACCGCCGACGCTGTTACTATTGAAGATGCCGGACTAGCTGTCCTTATTCAGAATAGTTCTCTCTCGTTGTCGAGATCGCATATTGCAAGGACTACCCAGACATCAATTCTGGGTGGCGCCGAGAGCATTATCGTCATTGAGGACTCGACGTTTGAAGATAGCCCTGGCGGTTTTGTTGCCATGAGCGTAGGTGCAACCTCCCTGACCGTCTTGGGCAGCAGCTTTATGCGTTCTACGTCCGACAACTGCATTACTGTGAATGCCGGTATATTCGTTGCCACCGGCAACACCATTTACACCTGTGCGGGCTCTGGGATTTCCGCCATCGGTGTCGACGTGGACATTCGCGACAACGATATTCGTAATATCCTCCCCGACGTGATTCTGGGCATCATCGCCTCTGCCGTCTCACTCACAGCAGCGACGGGCACCATTTCGGGCAACACCATCGTCGATACCATGGACTCAGGAATCAATAGCATCGACTCCGTCATTACCGCTTCAAGCAACACTATTGGCCCCATCGGAGGCGCGGGCATCAGTCACGTCGACAGCCTCGCTGAGAAATCCACCTTCTCAGACAACGAAATTGCTGAGGCGACCGGTGCGGGCATCATCATGCTAGGCGGCAACGCCGATGCCACAGCGAATATCATCACCGGCACAAAGCTCAGTAGTTTTAGCAATTTCGGCGACGGCATCGTGTTTGGTTCGGGTGCCAACGCTTCCGTTGAGAACAACACCATCACCACCAGCGCGCGAAGCGGCGTGCTCTTTCTCAACGGCGCACTGGGCAACATCTCGGGCAATACGTCGACAGCGAACGGTCAATACGGGATTAGTGAGCTTTGCCTAGAAACGCCGAATCAAGTGACAGTTGGCACCAATACGCTCGGCGAGAACACGCTCGGCGAGTCGCAGCTCTGTTCGTTGTAGAGACTGATTTCGTATTTAACCACGCGACAGTCGAGGCGTAGAACGAGGACCCAAGCGTACCGCTTTCCAGGCATAATGCATCCTGGTGTGTGTCCCGAGTATCGCAACGCCCATGGCGGGTTCTGGGCGCTGGCCCAAGACGAGACCGACGAGGTCGGCACCACGGTTGCTCAAGATCGATGCAGGGGTTGATACAGGCCCGGTCTATGCCTACTACTACTTACGACGAAGTAGGCATAAGAAGAGCTTCAGGTCGGGCTCTTAAGATAGAAGACGGGCCCACAACGCCACGCTCACGTCACAAGACCGAAGTGGTTGGCATAGGGTCAGCGGTTCGATCCTATGCTTCGCCTCGGAGACCGATTCCTTGATCCCTATGCCTCGCTGTGTGCTCGGTACGGATGCGCAGAGTTTGCCGAACCGTCTGGCCGAGGGGCATTCACTCCACATCCTAGTCATCGTCATCGACTTGAATCGCCGGCGGTGGTGTCCCGTCCGCTGAAACATAGGCACTGGCCGCACCATGCTCGTAGACCAGAGCCCCTCCTGCCTCACCCGTCCGATAACCCATGACAAAAACAAACAAGGTGCCAAGCGCGGCAGCTACTGCAATTGTCATCTCGGCCTTGGGGCGATGCACAACCAGAGCTACTAACATGAACGCAAAAATGGCGGCGCTTGACCAGACAAATAGCTCGGCTGCCTCCTCATGCTCCTCAATGACGCTCTCAGCGACGACCCGCTCGATCCTGTCCTCGTCGGCTTCTCCGCTCTGCATGGCAAGAAATCCGGATGCGACGAGCACAGCCTGTAGCGCCACCGGAATCAGCCACGCTCGTTTGGGAAGGTAGCCACACCACCACGCCACCAGGGTACCGCCCGCGATAAGAGGCATTAGCACTGCGAGAGCAATGGGAATGTGAACAACTTTGGGGTGAAAGATTAGGCTGTCCATGGTCGGTCTCCTGAAAAGGTTTGGTAGTGCATCATTGTTTCTGTAAATTGGCCTCGGCGTGAGCCGCAGGCCATGGTTCATCCTCTATTTCACTATGCCTGAAGAAGACGGTGTCAGTGAAGATGCCCTTGTCAATTACGCTCTGGAAACGTGGCAAACGAGTGAAGGCCAGCCCTTCGAATACTCCGGCGATGTAACGCGCGTCACCTTCTCAGGGTCAGGGCTGCCGACAATCAGCTACCTCGTTGCCGGTACCTTCGAAGGGTACTGCGTATACGCGATCACCGGTGACGACGGGCCGCGCTTCCTTCACTTCTGCTAGTTGAGTGGCAGGTGGATCCTAGTTGCCTTTGAAGAAGAATGTCCTCGGGGCACTGCCACTAACCAAAGGATCTTGAGAGCGGCGGCCGCAGGCGGCGAGCAGCCTCGCTGTGCCACGTCTCGATGACTCGAAACAGATGGTCCATGGCGAAAGCTACCCAGGGCATGAGTCCCAGGGTTGCTTTGCCGGCCTTGAAATCCTCGGTCGGGTATGCCTCTAGACCACCTGCAATCGGTTAAGGAAAACGTCAGCAATGTCGATCGCTTGGCTCAGCGAGACGGCGTTGGGGTCGACGAGAATTGGACATAGGATCTCCATAGCGGGTGTGGCTTAGTAAACCCACCAGGAGATCATGACTTGAAGCCATGGCGGGAAAAAAATGTGGTGCGTCCCAAAGCTGACTGATGAGTACGTCCGCCGCATGGAGACGCTGCTCACCTTGTACGAGAAGCCACAGGACAAGGCAGAGCCGGTGGTTTGCCTTGACGAGAAATCCGTTCAGTGCCTCTCAGAAAAG
>JAAEPE010000271.1 GCA_024222395.1 Myxococcales bacterium | reverse complement strand
GCTGGTCTGGGGAGGTGTCGGGACACGCATGGATGCGGACGTCGAGGCGTTTCTGAAAATCCTCAGGAGACGGAGCTAACTTGTCAGTCTTACACGTTAATCTTGTTGTCTTGGTATGGGTAATAAAGGTAATAAAGGTAATAACCGGGAGATTTCGTTTGGGTTTCCAGGCCGGTCGATGACGGCTCTTGCAGGGGCGTCACAAGGGCTTCACGAGTGATGGCTGCCCGGGCGAGATGGGGGGACGAAGTGACAAAGTGACCTACACTGCCTCGACGACCATTTCGAGGTCCTGATTTCGGTAACCTTTCCGCGGCTTGACCTCAGAGCCCTGGATGTACACGTTGAGCTTACTGTCCGGAGAGCCACCCAACTGCTTGAGTCTCGATTTGAGGTCAAGGCTCAGTCGTGAACGAGGGCTTCCCGGCAGGACAGACTGATTGGCCGATAATTCGGAGCTTAGCGACATGCTTCTCATGCTATGCATGGTATCGTCTGTGCCGTCCGTGCCGTCGCTTTCGTTGTTGGATGAATCCAGGGAGCCGTCGTCAGACCTTGGCTTTGCCGCATGGACAAACTCGGGCGGGGTGCTTTCGGCCGGCCTGAGCATGTAATGCGAGT
>JAAEPE010000270.1 GCA_024222395.1 Myxococcales bacterium | reverse complement strand
GGAGGCAGCTCCGGTTTGGAGATCCTCAAGCCCGCACAATGAAGGCTCCAGTTGCGGCTGGAGACGCTCCTGCGCCTTCTCAATCCTCTCCTGGAGTACATCAATATCTGCCTCTGTTGCCTCCAGCCGATTGACCAGCACGACGATAGCCTGCTCGCTATATGCGACCGCTTCGACGAGGCGCTCTCGCTCCTCAACCAAACCAGCCAGCTTGGACTCCAGTGCCACCACTTCTGCAAGCTGGGCGGCGTTGACTGTAGCAATCCTACTGTTGTGCTGGCCCACCAGGCCCCTAAGGCTCTGCGGGTCCTTCACAAGCGTATCAACTATGGATTTGACGCGCTGCTCCAGTCCCGGCTGTGACACCGTCACCTTGTTTTCACAGAGAAGCCCAGGCCGGGAGGCCCGGTAGCCACAGCGATAGTGTTTGTGCCCTCCTCTGCCTTTGCTGCCAATCGAGAAACTACGTCCACACGATGTGCAGTTGAGAAGGCCGGACAGCAGATACCTCTCGCGCACCCTGGCCGTCCTCGACTGAGCGTAGGCCCTAGCGTCCTCGGCTAGCCTAACTTGCACACGCTCCCACAGCTCCGGCGGCAGGATGCCGGGACAAAACCCGTTTCTTGTGATGTGCTCCTCCTTCGGATTCCTCTTAAGCCTCTTCCTGCCAGAGATGGGTAGCTTCCGGCCTCTTCGTGACGACTGGTTCCAGACAAAGACGCCTACGTAAATCTCGTTTTCCAAGATAGACTTGATCCCGGCGGCAGACCAGGTCCCAGGATTCACCCGTCCGTTCTTCTTCTGCCCAGCATCCCGCGTCTTCACTCCCTCTTCGTTAAACGCATGTGCAATGCCCCGTTTGGACCAGCCCTCGTCATACATTCTGAAGACGCGCATAACGACAGCAGCTTGTAGTGGTGAGCCTATCCCAAAATCTTGGACACTAAAGACGGGATAATCCCGTAGTATGGAGAAGAAATGGGAAAGAAAAGGCAATCCAATCGGAAGCACTCCGATGAATTTAGACGTGAGGCTGTACGGCTCATGGAAGAGCGCGGTGAACACACGATTTCCGACGTCGCTAAGAGCATCAGGGTCCGTCCTGGCCAACTCTATGAATGGCGAAAGAACTACGCTGCACAGCCCAGACCTGCCGGCATGGAGAG
>JAAEPE010000269.1 GCA_024222395.1 Myxococcales bacterium | reverse complement strand
CGGGTGTAGCCGTTTCGTAATACAAGCCTGAACGACTCACTCCGAGGAGTTCGCATTGTCGACGAAGAGAGGGGCCGACACTCGAATCCAGAAACGATCGTCGTTGTGTTACTGACATCGTCCGACCCCGCTGGACAAAAAATCCCGCTCCACGGTCAATTCGCCAATCTTTCGGAGAAGTTCATCTTCTCGATCGGACGATCCACCCGTCTTGTTCGGTGCCTCAAATAGTTGCGAAAGATTATCGAGCAACTCTCGCTTCCACTTGTAGATCACGTTGGCGGGCACCTCGTGCCGCCCCGAGATCTCGGCTGTGGTGCCTTGTTCCCGGATCGCTTCCAGGGCGACTTTTGCTTTGAAAGTTGGGCTGTGTTTTGTTCGCCTTTTGTCATTCCTATTGTTCCTTTCAGGGAAGAACAGGCTTCATTTATCACCTTAGCTACTGGTCCGAAAATCGGGGTCCACTTCAGATGGCTTTGATATGGGCGCTAGCTATGCTATCCAGCTGCACTCTAACGAAGCGGGAGATACATGCTAGACTTGCGAAACACATGATAGTTGAGTGTCCAGCGTGTGAGAGTCGGTATGACGTGACAGGTCGTCCCGCAGGAACAAAGGCGCGCTGTCGTTGCGGGCAGCTCTTCTTGCTGCCAGATCCGCCACGAAGCGCCAAGTCGCTTTCTTGTCCAGAGTGTGGCGGAAACGTGAAGTCAGGAATCAGCGCGTGCGAGTTTTGCAGTGCGGCCCTGCTTGTAAAGGCATGCCCACGGTGTTTTGCGAGGATTTTTCATGGTGCAAAGCACTGCAATGACTGTGGTGCTGAGGTCCACGTCCCCGCGAACGTCAATGAGGACGGCACAGCGCGGCAATTGGCTTGCCCGAGGTGTGAATCGTCGCCAACGATGGAAGCCCGGCTGGTCGGAGACACGCTCATGGATGAGTGCCCCGACTGCCATGGCATTTGGCTCGATGTCGCTGCCGTAACGAGGCTTGTCAAAGAGCGTAGGCAAGTTTCGACCTCAGCTGTTCTCGGCACGGGTGGTCCGCAATCTAGCAGCGTCGGGCTATCGATTCCGCCAGGGCGGGTGTATGTCAAGTGCCCTGAGTGCGACCAGGTGATGAACCGAACCAACTTTGCAAAACGCTCCGGAATTATCATCGATTCCTGTCGTGGACACGGCACCTGGTTCGATGCAGACGAGTTGCCACGGGTTGTCGAATTTGTCATGGACGGCGGTATCGAGGCTTCGAATGAACGCAGTATGCAGAAAGCCAAGGAAGAGGTGCGCCGAGCGAAATCGCAAGTTCGCGCACAGCAGGCCGCGGCTTCGACGATGAACTACCAACCCCGCCGCTCCGTGTGGGGTTCCTCGAACGGCTTTGTCGGACTCCTTGGAATTATCAGCACCTCCCTGCTCGATTAGGTAGAACGCCGCATGATTCCGATTCTACTTCTCACCGGGTTCCTCGGCAGCGGGAAAACCACGCTTCTTAATTAGTCGGCTCCTTGAGGAGCGCCCAAAGAGCGGTGCTCTTGCCGAGAGTGCAGGACAGCTGGCGCTCATCGTCAATGAGTTTGGTGATGTCGGTATCGATGGCGATCTTCTACCTGACGAGATGACCCGCCAAATCGAAATAAATGGTGGGTGCATCTGCTGTCGTCTCGACGGAGACTTAGAAAAGACGCTACTCGAGCTCATGGATGGTCAGCCGGATTTATCGGCGATCATTATCGAGACCACGGGGATCGCCGAACCGCTTCCCATCTCTTGGACGCTTGCTCAAGGTAAGCTCGCCAAGCGCGCGCGACTCGCAGCAGCGGCAGCTGGATTACGTTGGCTAGCGTGGTGACCTCCATGCGGTAGTCGGCGGCAATCAGTGCCCAAGCTCTGTCGAAACGCTCGCTCTGTGCCCAGCTTCGAGGGGTGAGGATGGCCTGTCCGCCTTCGTGGCCCCAGCGCATACCGCTGTTCTTCATGCGCTGCGTCACCAGGGTCTTGCAGGCCGCCTCGATACTGCCTGAACCGATAGGCAAGGCCAGGTCTCGGTACGCCGCGTACCGCATCATGTGGCGGTGCTTGCGGAGATAGACGAGCACCGTGGTGAGCTTCTCGACCTTGGGGAAGTGCTTACTTAAGTAGGCCAGAGATGGGATGACCTTTTCTGGCTCCTCGGGAGAATCTGT
>JAAEPE010000268.1 GCA_024222395.1 Myxococcales bacterium | reverse complement strand
GTTCGAAGACGGAATTGGACAGAGACACACTGACGTCTCAATGGAGACATCGAAGGAAGACACCGCCTAGGCTCGATTCCTATTCCACAACATTTGACAATCTCTCCGGTGAGCAGGGCGAGGGCAGAAGGGCAACCTGGGAACCTGGGAAGCGCAGGCGTTTCCAATTCGCAAACGAAGAGCGGGGGTGTGGGGCCTCGTTTGATCACAGTCTCCAGGCCTTAGGTGGCAGCACGCAGCCGCCTAGGGAGCGAAGAATGTGTGCCGGATTGGTATTGCAGAGCCGAAGGAGAACGAGGCGAAGCAAGATGGGCGTCGGCGACTCGGAGCACTCCATAGTACTGATGAAGCGGGGGAACCAACCCATGGGACCCGGTGGAGGGAAGGGAGTGTCGGCTTAGGAAACTATTGAAATGAAAGACCATCGATATGTCAGGCTCGAAATCAGTCTCAACGAAAGAACAACGGATAGCAGAACTAGCGAAGAACGCTCCCGATATGGCGATGGACGTATCCCATCACCTGTATCTGGAGTGGCTTGTCGAGGCCTTCAGAAGAACTCGCAGAGATGGCGCGGTAGATGTGGATGGAATCTCTGGCTCGGCGTACGGAGCATCGCTCGATGAACGCATCGGTGATCTCATTGACCGAGCCAAGAGTGGCCGTTACCGAGCGCCACCAGTAAAGCGTGTGCTGATACCCAAGGGCGATGGCAAAGATCGTCGACCGATTGGGGTGCCTTCGTTTGAAGACAAACTGCTGCAGCGTGCAATTGAGATGCTTCTCACCCCTGTGTTCGAACAGGACTTCTACGATTTATCGTATGGGTTCCGGACGGGGCGACCCGACCCCTCTTCCGGGGCGCTGTACTAAGCCCTTGAAATGATCTGACTTGCGAGAACTCGATCGCCCTGAGAAGCTAGCCCCCCCGAATTGAATTTGGTCGCTCAAGCTATTAGATTGCTGAACCACGGCGCGTGAGCACACGCACAACCACCTATCGCATACGCTTGGACTACTCGAGAGGAAACGAATCATGGTCAAGAATCGAATTGCAGCACTGCTTGCCACCGCCGCCCTATCTGCCGGCTGCGGCGGCGCCGCCTTTGGAGGCAGCGTCTCTGTCAGCGCAAGCGCCGACATCAATGTTCCGCTGGCCAAAATGCCAGCCAAGTACGCATCATGGGTCGTTGAGGCCGATGGCTACCTTTCCGCTGTTAACGACGCCTACTCGCGCCACACGCGGGCGACGACAGCCCTCGCCGGTGCGCTTGGGGTCGAGGCGAATGCCGACGCGATCGCCAACTTCATTCGCGACGCCATTCAAGTCGAATCCACCCTGGTCTGCGAACCACCGAGCTTCAAAGCTGGGCTGGTCGCAGAGTGCAGCGCCAGTGCAAACGCACGCGCCTCTGGCAGTGCAGGCAACGGCGGGGCACATGGTGCTGCTGCCGCGGGTATCAAAGCAAACTGCCAAGCCAAAGCCAGTCTGAGCTTGAGCCCTGGCTCTTGCACGCTCGAGACCACGGTGACCGAACACCCGATTCTGAGCAACGCTGCCAAATGGGCCATTGTCGAATCCAACATGAAGATCATCTTGCAGCTGCGCGTAGCCAACGCCTTCCTCGATGGACGTGGCGCCGGCATCAATGCACGCGGACTTGATCTGCACGTTGAGTCTGTTACCGACCTGGCTAAGGAACCATCACTCGCTCTCCAGCTAAACAACATTCAGGCTGAGCTCAAGAAGGGCGCTGATGCAACCGGCAAGGCAAACGACAAGCAGGCAGCCATGAACAGCGATCTCCGCACCATGACTCGAGCAATTAGCGCGCAGTTCCCGTCTCTACAAGCTGCTATCAACGCTGGCTAGTTTCGTCATACGTGTCTCGCTCGTCGTCACTACCTAGTCGGCTTGCTAGTTACTACGTTGGAACGACCAAGGCGGGCCTCCGCAAGGAGTGCCCGCCTTTTTCTTTGGGGCGCAATGCGCGTACGCGAGGGCTGCTTGGTGCGCTAGCCTGAATCCGTCACCGGATTCAGACTAGCGTCCGACGATGTCGGGCAAAGCAAGAAATCAAGGAATCGTCAGCTTGCCAGGCGACGAGTTGAGGCTCAGTGGCCTGTTTGATGTCGGAGCGGTGGCTTTCGTGCGCTTTTTGTTGAGCGAGGAGAAACTCAAGACGCGGCAATGCACTACATGTAGTGGGTGAGGTCTTAGACTGGCGGCTTAGGTCATTGTATCCGGTGCTCTGAGACGAGCAAGTGCCTGTACCAGGAGGCATAGCGAGAGACCTACCTGAAAGACGTAGCCTTCATCTCGTTTGCTCTTGTCTTCGATTGGTTTGCGATCGTTGACGACAGAGAGCGACAAGGCATGGGTGCCTCTTGGCAATCCCTCGATGTGACCTGGAATTTCTAGGGTGCCGTGCAGGGTTAGCCCAGAGTTGCCAAGCTTCTTCTTCATGTTCGGCTTCAGGCGGACCACTAACTCCAGTGGATCTCGCACTGCACGTCGCCCGTG
This sequence comes from Myxococcales bacterium, assembly GCA_024222395.1. GTDB lineage: Bacteria > Myxococcota_A > Polyangia > Haliangiales > Haliangiaceae > NORP324. The sequence continues at coordinate 1,747 of JAAEPE010000268.1, read as the reverse complement.
CACTTTTGGACGCCCGCGCTACTTCTTGCCCTGGGCGTCAACCTTGGGTTCCTGCTGCTCCGCGATGTAGTCGGCGTAACAGACCGTCACATTGATCGAGTCGCCATCGCCCGGAGGCAGGAGCACAGAGAGCCCGACTGATGAAGGCAGCATCGGGCGGCGCTTGGCTTGGGGGCATCGCCAGGGCTTGGCCGTGGAACGATACCGCTAGGCATAGAGGCGATCAACAGGCACGGGCGACCTTACACCCGAGATGCCCCGTTAGTGTCCGAGACCTCTAGAAGTCTGTCATAATCCCTGCAACGTGTATCTGGAACAATTGGCACCTAGCTGGCGAGATTTCCATCGCCAGCAAATGACTCATACTCGAGTCCTTGTCGTTGACGACGACGCCAATGTAGGTCGCTTTCTAAGCCGTACCCTAAGGCGGTTGGGCTTCACGGTCAAGACGGCCCTTAGCGTGGCTGAGGCGTGGCCACTGATCCAGAACGAACCGTTTGATCTCCTTCTCATCGACAAGACAATGCCGCAGGAAAACGGCCTGGTCTTGCTCAAGCGCTTGCAGGACTCGGAATTCGACATTCCGGCCGTCATGATTACAGGTGATGCCACCGTCGAGACCATCGACGAGGCCCTGTGCCTTGGCGCGGAGGACTACATCAGCAAACCCTTCGCAAGCGCATCGCACCTCACGACCAGGCTCCGCAGCGTGCTTGATCGCAGGACCTCAGAACTTCTCTTTGACGTCATGTTTGGTGACCTCAGCAAAGCCGTAATGTCTGGGACGGGCCAGTCGATGGAGTTCACTCACCTTAGCCAGTCGCTTCTTGATCTGAAGCTGAAGCTCGGCAAGCGGCCGGCATGCGCCGTGATCGATGACGACGCTTCGCGCAGAGAGTTGCGCAGGAACGAAATCTACAATAGTGGTGTTATCGCCGTCGGAGTAGCGCCTGCCGACATAGAGAAGTGCTTCGAGGGGGAGAGGGAGCCAATGGTTGCGGCGGTATCTCTCGAGTCCATCGGCAGCTTGGAGCGCATCGCCGAGCTTCGCCGAGACTATCCCAACCTGACTATAGTCGCTTGCACTAGCCAAGCCGATGTCTCGACAGGCCTCACGGCTATCGAGTCGGGTGCAACCGACTTTGTGCTTCTCCAAGAAGAGGGCATCAGCGCCGCAACACAGCGTATCGACCGCTTGGTTCGCCAAGCCCGCCGACATCACCTCTACTTAGAAATCGTATGCATGCTCTACCGAGCGGCCTGCGAAGTACGCCCCGACCTCGCCGAAGACCTAATCTTCGCAACCAGTGTCAAGGGGCGGCAAAACTGACCGCGCCGGGGCGGCCCAAAGTGACCGCGGATTTTGCTCGTTCCGTGCTGGCTGATTTGGGGTGTTCGGCATGAGGCTTTGGGGGCGGCCCAAAGTGATCATGAGCAGCCGGTTCAGGACTGTCATTGTTTCTTCTCCTTGGCTTTCTTGAGGACTTTGTTCTTGGCCTCTCGTTTGTTCTTGGGTGGATTTCTGAAGGAGTCACCTTCGATGGTGATGATGTGGGGTGAACCCCTTACCAATCGCCCTCCTGCGCTGTGCATCTAGAAGGTGTAGAGCCAATGCATGGGACGAAAGAGAAACGGCCGAGACGATGTTTCGCGGCTTGAAACGGTGCGCCGCTGGCGCTCCAGTGGAATATCGGGCCACGCGTTCGCCAGGTGAGGGGGTATAAGCCCGGCGACTTTGCAGCGCTGG
>JAAEPE010000267.1 GCA_024222395.1 Myxococcales bacterium | reverse complement strand
GCCACGAAGGCGGACAGGCCATCCTCACCCTTCGAAGCTGGGCACAGAGCAAGCGTTTCGACAGAGCTTGGGCACTGATTGCCGCCGACTACCGCATGGAGGTCACCACGCTAGCCAACGTAATCCAGCTGCCGCTCCGGAGCTGACGTGTCATAGCCAGAGTTACACCCTTTGATATCCCCTGCGCTGTCGAGCATTGGGCCGCCTGAGTCCCCGCCGCATAGCCCTCCAATAGGGGATGTGCCTGTGCCGAATCCGTATGTTCGATATCTATGGCCATCTGGGAACATTGCGTTGTCGATCCCTAGCCTCTGATGCGTAGCTTCGGATCGTCGAGGTCCTGAGATTGGTGGTAGTACGGCCCGCCGAACACTCGCTCAGAGGAAGGGGGCAACACCACTCGCTCGCCAATCTGGCCGGGGGCTCCAATTAGCGGAGCTAGAAGCGCCACTTTTTCTTTGAGCTTTGGCTGCACAGTGCCGATTCTCAACGTGGCGTGGGGCCCAACAAACTACCTGCACTTGGTTTGAGAATTGCTTCAAGCCGCTCAAGCTCTCTCTTAGCTGCCGCAACTTCATCTATTGCCTGGGATTCGCGAGCGACTGTGTCGCTATCGGCGTCGTCTCTGGTCGATTCGAGCATGACCTTCTTGAGCCTTCCCTGTGCACCTAGGAGAGCTGCTTCCGCCTTCGCCCTGTCTTCTCTGAGTGTAGGAACTTCCGCATCCTCATTTGCTGACTCCTTGGTTCGCTCCTGGCCGGAGGGAACTATGCCTTCTGCGACGCAGGGCTTGGCCGTCTGATCCGGTCGCATGGATAGCGCGAGCACTAGACCTGTCGGCACCGGCGGCGCGATGAGGCTCTCAAACTTCGTATTTGCCGACGCGTACCGGGCTTTCCGGTGTCGCTCACTCCAGCTTCTCGGCCATCCCGCTCAATTCGGAAGAAGCGTACACCAGGAATGCTGGAGATACGGCAGCGCGGCTTGCCTTCGCGCCTCGCCCACGCTTTAGTAGTCGACATTATGAGACACGGTGCCATGGCCCTTTCTGTACTCTCCCTTGTGGCCTCCCTCGGGTGCTCAAAACCCGAGACCGCGCCGGCAGCAGAGCCGTCCGCGCCAGCGACAGAGCCGTCAGCATCAGCGACAGAGCCTTCAGCATCAGCGACAGAGCCTGCTCCCAGTGCTGCAGAACCCCCTGCTCTGGCCCCCGCCCCTGCGGCCGCGCCCGCCCGCACGGCCACGGTCAGCCTGGTTCCTAGCTCTCTGGCAAAGACCGGTACCGAAGGCGTGAGCAAGTACTGCCTCGACTGCCGCGTAAAGAAGGCCCAGTACGAGTACTGCCTCTTTGATGTCGCCCAACTCACCGAGGTTGTCGGCGCTGAGAACCTCGACAAGGAAGTCACCCTCAACGTCGGCATGACGCCTGCCGGTTCGGAGAACTACAAGCCCAAAGACCCGGGCATGTCGCAACCCGAAGGTGGTTTTGCCAACTCCATGTTCTCATGCCAGGTACTGGGCATAGAGGCTTCTAAGTAGTCTTCTTACCACCACAGACGTGGACACGTATCGGGCTCGCCAGACGGGTAGGCCTATGAGCGCGCATGTATGACCGCGTGGGATTCTACGTGGGCACTAGTTGTAGTAATGGCTCCTCGGGAGAATCTGTGGGTGAAACCGACCTGTAACGTCCTCGTTGAGAGAGCTACACTGCTAGATCACAGCTCAGGGTCAGTGATTACTTGATAGCCTGGCTCGTCCCGCCTCATCGCGACCTGACGAGCCAGGCGTT
>JAAEPE010000266.1 GCA_024222395.1 Myxococcales bacterium | reverse complement strand
GCCCGAGCACGCACTCGCGCTTTTACGTCATTACTCGCTAGGAGTTCCCCAAGTTTGTGTCGATAAGCCTTGCCAAGCCGAACCGTTCCATCCTTGCGACGACGTCGAGACTTCATGTCCCTTGTAGATCACAGCGGGATCTACGAAGCAAGCACTGGATCAAATCCTATCTGCTGAGGAACTAGCCGCGGAAGGCGCCCTGAAATCTAGGATCCTTGAAGAGCTTTTCAATCGCATCGCGGAGAGCCGAGTCATACGTCTCTTGGTAGTTCTCTACACTTAGACTGCGCCCCCAACGCTTGGCGGTACCTGATACCAGTGCGTCTCCTCGCATCTTCCCTGCCCCCCCGAAGACTCTCACTTGCATGCGAACTTCGCCTAGATAGGTGTTCTCCTCTTCCACCCAGAAACGCTGAAGTATGATCTGTACACGATACGCAGCCGGCGCACCTAGTTCGCTGACCGTGAACCCGGTGGCACGCAGTTCTAACGCTAGAGCGCCTCGCACTAGCTCGAGCGAAACACCTTGCGGGCTCTCCACGATGCTGACCGGCTCGCCATCTTCGATGTTGCGACCGATTGCGCCCGCGGGGGTACGTCGCCCCTCAACAATCGAGATATCGACGACAGTTCCAGGCACTACCCAAGTGGCTTGCAGTGGCTGCTTGCCGGCCATGTAGACAGGATTCACCATCAGAAGACTTGGGCGTCGTCGACAAGCCGCCCCGGATACGATCGTTGAGAGTAGAAAGCAAATGGCGAGGAGTGAAGTCTTCATGGCGCGCATAGTACGGCAGCAACGCCTCCATTGGCTACAATGCTCGCCCTCGAGAGCACGGCTATCGCAAAGTCGTCACAGCCTAGAAATCGCCAGGGTACCCTGTTGCTCACAGCGGCCTGGTGGGCCGATGGGGCGGGAGAATTGAGTCAAAACCGCTAGACGGTGGCGATTTAGGGCAGATTGGGTGGATTGCCGGCGAAGCGAAGCTGTTGCCCTGCGCTCGGGGGGATGTCATTCGAGAATTTCTGGCTTCGCGTGAGTCGCTAGATGCCCAAGACGGCGCTTCGATAGCGAAATTGATTGGGTGTAACTCTGGCTATGACACGTCAGCTCCGGAGCGGCAGCTGGATTACGTTGGCTAGCGTGGTGACCTCCATGCGGTAGTCGGCGGCAATCAGTGCCCAAGCTCTGTCGAAACGCTTGCTATGTGCCCAGCTTCGAAG
>JAAEPE010000265.1 GCA_024222395.1 Myxococcales bacterium | reverse complement strand
TTGTCACCGTTCCAATGGCCATTGCTCGCTCTTGCCAATATCGTTCGCTGCGATGCGCCAGGTCTCGACGATGCTCGGGCAAGTGCACTTCGTTCGTCGAGCGCCGCCCTTGGAACTGGCGTGAATGGGTCGCAATCCGCATATCCTCGAAGATCGCCAAGACAGTATTCTCGCTGCACCTGAGCCAGATTTCTTTGCCGATGAAACGACATGGTACGGAAAACGTAAAGCCTAGCCGTGCCCCCACTGGCGCTGTGCGCACGTCCGCATTTTTCTGTCGGGATGAGAATTGACAAATTATTGGAAACAGAAGGCGGAGCGTTTTCGGCTTCACGTGCTTGAAACTAGCGGCTCCGGGCAAGTTCGGTATGGCGAAGCGCTCGCCTCAGCGATTGCCCAATGCCTGGTGCAATTGCGCGATGCTGGTGCCTCGTGGACGGAATGCAGACAGCGCCTTGGGGTTCCTACGGATCTCTTCACGCTTGGAGTTATACGTATCCGGAATCTCAAACAACTAGGATGGTGCGGGTGCGTATCACCGAGGACAGCCCTGGAAAACCATCCTCCCCATGCTTGCCTCTTTGCATGCCCAATGGCCACAGACTCTCGGGATTTACCCTCGGCGAGGCAGCGCAGCTCTTGCGAGCGCTCGGATGATTGGCAGTAAGCGCAGCATTCGGGGCTTTGCGTATGCCAAGCCAGCGGATCTGAGGCGCTCGTACGATGGCTTGTTTGCCATTGCGACTCAGCAAATGAACCAAGACGTGCTTGCAGGCGACTTGTTCCTCGTTGTGAATAAGCGCCGAAATCGTGCAAACGTTTTGCTCTTCGATGGCTCAGGCCTATGCATCTATGTGAAGAGGATGGACAAAGGGCGTTTGTTGCGATGTGGAGACGAAGCAGTGATGATATCGAGATGATGATGAGCGAACTATCACTCTTCTTAGAGGGAGCACTTCTCCCAAAAAACAATTTCATTGTCACCGAAGCAGATTGCCCCATCAGACCTTGCGGTGGGCGCTGGATTATCCTGTTTGTAGGGATTGCCCTTTTCTGCCATTCGTGATTTGAGGACAGCGAAACAAGCGCTAGTTCTAATTCACAAAGAGCACGAGCGCCTGCACAAGCGGCTCGCTAAGCAAGCAGAACAAATCGCGACTCTCCTAGGTGAGTCTGGCGATAGACACCTCGCCGAGGAGATGCCCGGATTAAGGAGCAAATGGCGATGCTTCAGCGCTCGCTCTTTGGAAAGTCATCGGAGAGGCGTGGCGGTGACGACCCTACGAGTTCCACCGATACTACGCCGGAACAGCCAGGCTCACCTTCCACGGGCGCCTCGGAAGATTCTTCGTCTTCCGACGCAGAGTCGGGCAAGAAGTCGGGCAAGAAGTCGGGCAAAAGGAACCGCCAACTCGATTTGCCCACTGTGGA
>JAAEPE010000264.1 GCA_024222395.1 Myxococcales bacterium | reverse complement strand
GGCCCGCCATTCAGCGTCTACACCTTGGCTGATGCCGTCATTCAAGGCGGCGAAGTTGCCTACGAGCGGGCTGTTGGCCGCACCCCCACCGACTTCGAGCTCGGCAATTCCGCAGGAGCAACACGATGAACGTAACTCTCTCACTTCTCGTGGCCACGGTTGTCGCAGCGTCCGCGGGGGCCGCCTCAGCACAGAGCATCGCCATCACCGGAGCAACGCTTCGGAGCGATCAAGGCACGCGAGACAATGTCACCATCATTCTCAAAAACGGAAGAATCTCCGAGCTTGGCTCAAGAGCCAACGTTCCCGCCGGGGCTCGAGTTATCGATGCGAAGGGAAGAATTCTTACGACAGGCCTCATCGCCGTAGGCACCCGACTCGGGCTCGTAGAGGTCGTAGAGGTCGTCGACGTTGGCGACACCAACGAAGGTGGATTCACAGACGCTCATCCGATACACGCGGCCTATAACGTAATAGACGGATATAACCCCAATTCCATCGTGATTGACGTTGCTCGCAATGGGGGCATTACGTCAACGGCGGCGGCACCGAGCGGCGGATTGATAGCGGGGCAGAGCGCTTGGATGACGCTAGCCGACGCCTCGGTGAGCGAGAACACCGTCGATTCCAGCGCGGCTCTGCATGTGACCCTCGGCAAAGGCGCACGAGGGGTGGGCGACGGTTCTCGCGGACACGCTCTCCAAAAGCTCCGCGCACTGTTCGCTATACCGCTAGGGGCTACGCTCTAGGGTCATAACTCCTCGAACTGGTTAGGTTTCTCGGCGAGTTTCGCGATTTACGAAACCTCGGCGGCTTGCCGGCGATATGAGGGGCGTGCCAAAACTACTTCGCAAGCTTCTCATCCTACCAGGCCAGCCGAATCACTTCGTCTGCAGAGGCAATAACAGGCGTCGCCTCTTTTCGTATCCAAAGGACTACCGAACGTACATTCGCCTGCTCGCAAAGGCCGGCGAAGACTTCGGATGTCGCTTCCATGCCCTCTGTCTGATGGCAAACCACGTGCACACGCTGATGACGCCTCCAAGCGTAGGAGCCGCGTCATCCCTGATGAAACGCGTGAACCAACGCTACGCGCAAATTCGCAACGAGCAGCGTGCTGGTAGTGGGAAGATCTTCGAGCAGAGCTTCTTTAGCGAACCGATCGTTGGCTCACGTCACCTCGCGTTCTGTGTTCTCTACATCGACGCCAACCCGTACAAGGCAAATCTCCGTAATCAACAGAGCTACCGTTGGTCAACGCTCGCGCTTCACAGCGGGCGAGGCGAAGAAACGACCATCTTCTCCAACATGGTCGAGAACGACTCTTGGTATGAGGCGCTGGGTTCAACTGATGTAGAGCGTCAGGCTGAGTATTGCGAACTTTTCTCAAGCTACTTGGCAGGTGAAGTGGGCGACGAATTCGCGCATCGGGGCGAGCCCCGGCAGCCCGCTCAGTACGATGGCAGACGCCCTACGCGGCCCAATGGATCGAGTGCCGCCGAGAGAAGACGCGACTTTGGCTGAGAACACCCATGATGCCGAGGCATTGGAGGGGAGGAACGTAACCCCGGCTTACCGGCTTACCCGGCTTTACGAGCAGCTTTGAAAGCTCCAGTCTGCGCAGGTGCAGTCGTCGCCGTCGCAGGTGCAGTCTATGCCTTCGTAGACAGGCTCGCAGTCGAGGCGGGCTACGCAGGAGTTTTCGGATTGGGTGCTGCAGACTGGGAGTTCTTCGCAGTCGCCCAGAGGTATGCAGTAGCCGGTGAAGCAGTTGTCTCGGATGCCAGGCGTGGTGCCATCAGGGCATTCGGGAGGGAGCATTTCGCACAGCGCGTCGCCGACGCAGCTTCCCGGGTCTGAGTCTCCGCCAGACTCGTCGATGCAGTAGGCAAAATCGCCATAGCCCGCATCGCCAACATTCCAGTGAACCGCGGAGCACTCGTTGTGCCTTGCGCACTCTTCCGCCTCGTAAGCGCGACACCCATCTTCAGAGTATCCGCCGCCCGGCGTGATGGCCCAGCACTGGTTGAACTCTGGGACAACGGTCTCATCGCAATCCGCATCAGGAGGGCACCCGCCGACATACGAAGCACGACACTCCTCTACCTGCACGCAATCGTCCAGGCTCAGACTCTCGCAGAAGCCATTGCACATGCCCCACTCAGGAGTTGGAGCACGGTCCTCGGCTTGTGGAGCTGGATAATCCGGACCACCATAGTCACCGCATGAAGAACCGCTGCCACCACCGCCACCACCACCGAAGTAATCACACTGCCCGCTGTAGGGATTTCGCTGGCCGGGTCCCGGGTCCGCTTCCAGGGTATCCCCCCCACTCAGGGCGCAGGTATCTTCGTAGTAGCAGCCAGCGGCCAATAGGGTGCTGAGAGAAAAGGCTAGGGCAAGACGCAGGTTCATCTGGAATCTCCGGGGGAAGATAGGCAAAGGGCTAGGGCTAGGCTCGTTCTGCAAAGGCCTGGCCATCCTCTAAGCCCCTGGGATCACAAAAGACCTCTGGGCCCCAATCTCACAAGTCTGAGCCCCAATCTCATAAATCTGAGACTTGACTAGCCCCTATCCTCGGTTTACCCCTGCTCCTTCTATGTCTCGAATCACATTGGCGTTCGGCTGTTTCTTCAAGATGCTCTTCGGCGGAACTCTCCCCGCCAAAGCTGCCAAGTATTTGCCGGAGGACGCTCTGGCCAAGGGTCTCCCCGAGCCCGCGACCAAACCTGCCCCCGAGGCCAAGGCCGAGACTGCCAGCAAGCCGAAGAAGTCCGCAGCCAATCATCACCGCGATGGCTCGCTTGCTCTGCTCGCGCTCCTTCAGCGCGAGGGGCGGTTGGTCGACTTCCTCCAAGAAGAGATCGACGGCTACGACGATGCAGATATCGGCGCTGCCGTTCGAGACATCCATCGCGGCTGCCAAAAAGTCATGCGCGATCATCTGAGCATCGAAGCCGTCATGCCCGGCGAGGAAGAAGACTCCGTGAGTGTCGAGCAAGGATTTGACCCAGGCGAAATCAAACTCGTCGGAGACGTCAAAGGCGAGCCCCCATTCAAGGGTGTTCTGCGTCACCACGGTTGGCGCGTCACCGATGCAAACCTCCCAAAGCTCAGCGGCGATGTCGATAGGCATGTCCTGGCTCCAGCCCAAGTCGAGGTTCAGTAATGGCTCGCTTTGTCATCGGTATCGACCTCGGCACAACAAACTGCGCGGTTGCCTACTGCGACAGTGAAGCCGACGATGGTGCCATCACACTTCTTGAGATCGATCAGGTCGTTGCCCCGGGTGAAGTCGGCACCAAGACGTCCCTGCCCTCCTTTTTGCTCATGCCCTCTGAGCATGAAATGGCCACAGGCTCAATGGCGCTGCCGTGGAACGATGGCCCG
>JAAEPE010000263.1 GCA_024222395.1 Myxococcales bacterium | reverse complement strand
GCCGCCGCGATCTACGGGGATAAGACACCCCAAACATGCGCGTGGGCGAAAGCCCAGTGCGAGCGCATCGAAGAGGGCAACGCAACAAAGGTAATCGAAGCGCTCGCATTCTTGAATCCCAGCCGTAGCGAAGCCAAAGAAAAGGTCGCCGCGCTGGCGACCTATCTGCAAAACAATCTCGACCGCATGGATTATCCTACGTACAGGAAAGAGGGGCTGCGCATCGGAAGCGGCACCGTCGAATCCGCCAACTACCATGTCACCGGAGCAAGGCTGAAGCTCCAAAAAAATGCGCTGGACGGAGCGGGGAGCCCGCGATATGGTGCTACTGCGTGCCGATCTCTTTAACGGACGTTGGGAGGCCACAACCCGGACGCGGATGGCAGCGTAGCCCGGCATAGCACCCACTTTCAGGAACTGCACCCCGCCACGGATGGGAATTTGACGGCCATACAGGGAAGTGCCAGAGCCGCTCTGGAGTTTCCATTCCATGTCGGCTGCTGAAGACGCCGCATATTTGATTCGTCGCGGGGAGTCGGCTAGCGTTGCATCTACGTGGCCAGCATCTTGGTATTCATGAACCGACGGGGCGCCGATCTTACCCCTCGTTCCAAAGGAGTTCTCGCCCACGCCCGGCGAATCGCAAGTCATCTTGGAGCCACCCTCTACGCCATTGCTGCGGAAAACGACGAGGATAGCGATACGTGGATCGCGGAGGCGGGATTGGCGGGGGCCGACAAGGTCGTACTCCTGAGCTTTGAGCCTGCCACCTGTGGCGACGCAAGGGCGGGCGAGCAAGAGCTGGGACTACTGGCTGCGGCGGTCATGGCGGTCGCGGACGCCCTCTCTCCAAATCTCTTCCTATTGGACGACGATGCGACCGGCGGCGCGCTCGCTCCGGCCCTGGCCGGTCACCTTGCCGCACACGTTCTCGAAGGTGCAGAGTCCACGCTCACACAAGATGGTGATGTGATCTTGGAGGCGCGCACTCCCGACCGGAGCTCACGACGACTCCTCAGCTTGACGAATACGGAGGCGCCAATTGTAGCCACCCCTTCGGCAGCGGCGGTCTCGGCCACCCATGGCCAAGACGATGCAGATGTCATATTCTTCAAAGCGCCGCGCTATCCGGTGGCACTGGCCACGACCGTCGCGCCCACTCCTCGCGGAAGGACGCCAGAGCCAGCTCTCGACGGCCCTACCGTTGTTTGTGCGGGGCTCTTGGCATTGCCTGTTCTCGAGAGCGTTCGCGCTCTCGCGGATCTACTCGGTGCTCCCTTGGTATTCACGAAGAATCTTGCCGAGGAGCTAGCGGGCCACGGAGAAATAGCGAATGGTCCAGTCGTGGACACCACAGAAGACTCCATCGCGCCGACCTTGTATCTGACATGTGGTGCTAGCGGCAACGATGGACACCTTGGGGCAATTGCCCTTGGAACGAAAATCGTCTCGCAGGCTTCGTGCCCGAGAAACAGAGCACTGCGCGCGGCACGCTACGTGCTGCTCGGCGACGTAGTAGACACCGTCCCCGCGATCGTGCGTGCACTGCGTGCACAAGCACAACGCACCAGTTTTGCCGAGGTGGCCCAGCTCACGCGCCCCGCGGTCCGAATACCGGCAGACCCAACTGTGTTGCTGCCCTGTCCAGACGCGGTAGAACTCTTCTCAGAGCACGCGCCGCTACTCGAATGCCTCAAGCGAGACAGGCTCTGGATACCCTAGTGGCTCACCAGGAGCACGTGCGGGTTCATCTCGAATGCACTGAGTCACCCATGAGCAAGCAGTGTGAGTCCGCACTGGTTAGCCGAGGTCTAAACGTAGACTACGATTCCTCCTTCAATCTCGACAGCGTTGCGAACTCTTCCGCCCCGGCCAGTGTGGGCGGTATCCACACTATCGTGCTTGAGACAGCCCCCAACACGAAACAAGCCGCGATCCTAGGTGAGCGCGTTGCGAGCATCGTCGAGGGCGGCCTGCCCCCGATACTGCTCATCCCTATGCAACTTTGTTCCGAAGGCAAGGCAGTAGATCGGAGTGGGGACCAGCAAGCTGCCAGTATGGCCCTACTGCGAGCGCGCGGGGCAATCGTACTCAGGGCCCCCGATGTTTGGCTCGAGTGTGTCGTTCTCCTGGCAGGCTATGGGCTTCCCAACGGCCCACAAGGAGCCATCGTCGCCCACCCCTCGGGGTGGCTAGCCCGGTCTGCAGCTGAGTTGCAGAAGCGTGCAGAGCTCGTCGGGGAGCGTTTCTCGCCACTGGCCCACGGTCACGACGAGGCACATACAACGGACTTTGTGCTGACGGACCTTGAGTCGGGGGAGTCGGGCGCTGGCGCACTGTGCATTCCCTTGGGAGTCGCCAACGTGCGCCGCGATGGCGAGATGTGCCTCTATGGCCTTTCGAACGCGCTGGCCGCCGCCGAGCATGCAGGCCAAGCGAGACAACGCATTGCTGCCGGCGACGGCCCAGCGGTCGCAAAGTCCGAAGCAGATCTCGTGCGCTTCGAACGGCAAATGGCGAAGACAGGCACAAGCGCCGGCGACCATGAATGCAAGGTCTTGCTCTCGAGCTACGACGTTCCAATCACCAGACAAGCCGTCGCCACAACTCCTTCCGCCGCCACGCGTATTGCGAAGAAGGCAGGGTACCCGGTGCAGATCAAGGCCTGGGGTCCAAACCAGCCAAGCGAGCCCGAGGGCGCACTAGTGCATGCAGACGTCACGACCGCCGCAGACGTTAGGCGCGCATTCTCGTCCATCTGCACTAGCACCGCTTGCGAAGCCGTGGTTATCAGAGAAACTCCTATGTCGGGGCGAGAGATTCGAGTCGACATTCGTCACATGGGAGCTATTGGCCTGGTGTGTTTCCTCTATCAGCGCGGCCGCCCCGAGCCAGTCGCAGCACTGGCGCCCCTTAGGCCCATCGATGCTAGGGCCATGGCTCGGCATGTGGTAGCGAGCCGTGCCGGCGACCTCGATCCTGACTGGGCTGCACTCGCGAGCCTGCTTATCAATGCTTCGCACATGGTCGCCGACACCCCACGAATCACCGCCGTCGAGCTGTGCCGTGTAGTCGTTGGAACGGTCGGCCAAGGTGCGCTGGTCGTGGATGCACGCGCACACCTACGCGCGGTCTGAAACCAACTCGACTGCGGCCTTCTCAAGGTACTCAGCTTCGTTGCGCCGAGGGTCTTGCAAGACTGCTCCAAGCAGGGCTCGCAATGTCTCCCCTACGATTGGCCCTCGCACATCAAACAGTTCCATAAGCCTTCGCCCGGAAATAGCCAGCTCCCCCAATTCGAGAGCATCGCCGCTAGTGAGTATCTCCTTCGCCCTCCGGACGGCACGCAGCGTCCCGTCGTCGGTAACGCGAGTCGCCTCTTGCACCAGGAGGGCAAGAACATCCGGCGCCGCCTTCCTCCCCACGAGACTAAGAAATTCTCGCAGCCCCTGGTCTGTCGAACAGCAGGACTCGAATTGCCCCAAATACCGCAGCATTGCGACGACACGCTTCCGCTCTTCGTTGCTCATCTTCAGGTGCCGCAACAGAGCGTCGAGGGATGCATCTTGCCCCCCCCACAAGAGCGTAGCTAGGCGAAGCACTGGGTCTGGGCAAGATATCGCTATGCGGGCCAAGGCCTCTTCAAACGCGCCAAAGTCGAGTTCGGGGAGGACCGTCAAGAGCACCTGATTGCGCTCAGCCACTCGGAGCGCCCGCAAAGCCCCTGGCCCTGCCAGGAGTTTCAGCAACTCAACTCGCACCCTTTCCATGGCCACCTTCGAGAGCGCATCCAACGCTTTGGACAGAGCTTCTTCGGTCTGAGTGTGCAAAGAAAAGTCGAGCGCCGATACAAATCGAACGGCGCGCATCACTCTCAGACCGTCCTCGGCAAACCGCTCTTCAGCGACACCGACGGCTCGAATCAAGCGTTTCTCGAGGTCCCCTACTCCATCATAGGGGTCGTGAACAACATCATCAAGAGGGTCGTAGGCCATCGCATTCATAACGAAGTCGCGTCGTTTGAGGTCTTCGTCGAGAGGCACGCCAAAGTCGACCCTGTCTGGCCGGCGTGCATCGGAGTACGCACCTTCCCCCCTGAATGTTGTGACTTCCACAGGCGTCCTGGCGCCGCCACGCCCAACGAGCGCGGTAACCGTGCCATGTTGCAACCCGGTGGCAATGGTCTTTTCAAACAGCCCCAAGACGGCCTCGGGCAGAGCGTCCGTGGCGACATCCCAGTCACTCGGAGTTTTCCCTAGAACCAAGTCCCGTACCGCACCGCCTACGATCCAAGCTTCAAAGCCCGCCCCCCTCAGACGTCGGCAAACACCTTGCACCGATGCGGGCACCTTAGACTGCATGCAACTCGGAGCAACCACGAGACTACGGTGGCCCCTCGTCCGGTCGAGCGGCCCCGCGCAACCTTCCAAAAATCTCATCAGAGCGGCGCCGGAGCTTCTCCGCCTCCTCTACATTGCCCGCGTGCTCGCGATGCACGGCATAGGATCGATACGTGCGAGCCAATTCTAGCTCGTGTTTCATGCCAGCCAATATCTCGACGGCATTTTGGAAATGCCCCTCAGAGGCCTGCAGATCTTCTGGCGCCCGCCCCACACGAAAGGTCGATTCAGCCATCAAACGATGTGCACTACCGACGTGGGAGCGCGAGCCAATCCTCTCTCCCAATTCGAGAGAGCGCTTGGCATTGTCCAGAGCCTGCGCGCCATCGCCAATGCGCAGGTAGGTCTCGGCCAGATGTCTGTAGCACTCCGCGGCACCCGACAAGTTCCCGAACTGCCTCGCAATCGCCTTGCCTTCCAAGAGGCTCTCGATGGCATCCGAGAACTGCCCGCTCTCTGCCTGGCATTGCCCCAGACCGGAGAGCACCTGCGTGAGAGCCAATTTATCGCCAATCGCCGTGGCGCTTTCGCGAGCTTCAGCAAACATCTTCATGCCCTCCTCGGGCTCACCATCTGCGCTGTGCAGACCCGCGAGATCGCAAAGAGACTGAATGACGCCGGCGGTATCCCCTATTTCGCGACGCAATCCCAGGGCTTCGTGGAACTGCAACGACGCGGCCTGGAATGCCCCCGTCTCGCGATGTACCCGACCAATATTCGCCAACGAAAGTGCGATCGAGCGAGGATCGCCAACAGCACGCCGGATGGCCAAGGCTTGCCGATGGAACTCGAGGGCCTGACCGTAGCGTCCGCGCAACCAATGCACCTGTCCGATGTCGTCGAGTGTGCCGGCAATTCCGCGTTTGTCCTCCGATGCCTTGAAGAGCTCGTGGGCCGAACGAAGGTGTGCCATGGCCTGGTCGCATTCTCCGAGCCTGCGGTGAATTCGCCCTAGGCGATTGTGGGCAGCCCCACCTTTGGAGCGATGATCGAAGAGCCAGGCGTTGCGCAGCATTCGGCTGAAATGACGCTGCGCCTCTCCCGTCTCGCCGATTAGGTCGAGGACGGAGCCAAGGCTGTGAAGCGCATCGAGAAGGACAACCGCATCGTCTTCTTCTAGAAACTCAAGCCCCTTCCGGTAGAGTTCCACGGCCTGCTCGTTGGCATATCTCGCCCGGGCTCGGTCGCCCCCGGCGATGTAGCTGTGGGCCGCACGACGCCGGTCTCCTCCGCGCTCGTAGAGTTGCCCCAGAAACTCGAGTTGCTCTTCAGAGCGCGCCGAACTCTTCGTTTCGATCCACTGGGCCGCTAGGCGATGGTAGCGGCTCAGTTTCCGCCGCTCCGTACTCTTCGCAACTAGCTCGCGCTCGAGGTTGTGCTTGAAAACCAGCTCCACATCCCCAGCAACCGTGGAGTCTTCGGCGTCAAGACGCAGCAAATAGTCCCGCTCGACCAACTCCTCGATGCATGCAGTCACGCCCCGCCGCACGTCCTCGCCGGCGTTGCTCCAATTGTAATCCAAGGGCCCCGCTGGAGAGGGCGGCGGCGGCTCCTCATTGGCTAGTGCTCGCTCAATCCGAGAAAGTGCGACGACAGATCCAATCCAGAATACGTTTCCAAAGACAGCGCCCTTCTCGAGCACCGCCCGCTCTCCGACCGCAAGTGACGCGATACGCGCCTCAATCGCCTCCTCTACCGTAATCGGCAGATCGGCCTCCAACGCCATGTCTGCATCGATCTCCCACGGCGTAACATCGGCATTGACTGTGCCATTTGCCAGAAATAGACGAACGAGCTGATCAAGGAAGTAGGCGTTGCCTCCAGTCATCTCGACAGCGTCTTCAACAATCTCTTCAGGCACGAAGTCGCATCTGCCAAGCATGGAGCGAAACATTGCTTCGGCGTGCCCGGCATCGAGATTGCGCAACTCAACTCGGAGGTGCTCACTCACGCCGGCTCCCCATTCGGCCATTCGAACCATTAGCTCAGGGCGGGCGCATACAAGCAGCGTCACGGGCGATGTGTGCAGAGTCGTACTGAGTTCTTGCAGGAGTGAGAGGCTGCCTTCGTCTGCCCACTGCAGATCGTCCACTACCAAGACTATCGGCCCATGACTACCGTCGACTTCGACGAAGTGTCGCAAGACAGTACGAGCGACCTCTTCGTATTGTTTTGGATTCTCTGCGAGGACCCGCAGAAACGGCGAATCGGGGAATTGAATATCTAGAAATCCTCCGAGCACGTGCAGGTACTCGGCGACTCGCTGATCTCCGAAGACTTCTTGCACCTCGCGTCGAAATTCGTCAATCAGTGCACCTTCTGAGGCAGTTTCCGAAATCGCAAAGCGAGCGCGCAGCAATCTCGCAATGGTGCTGTATCGAGCACCGTTTCGAGCAGCCGCACATCGATAGAAAAGAGTCTGGTTCGGCAGGCCATTGAGGAGTTCGTCGACAAGGCGACTCTTGCCTGTGCCTTGGTTGCCAACCACTGTGACAAGTTGAGGGCGGCGAGCCTCCGCTGACGAGGCGACCGCCTCTTTCATTTGCGACAGCTCTTCGTCGCGTCCGACAAGTGAGCTGCGCACCCCGCGGAAGCTGAAGGGATCTGACGTTTGCATTCGCGTATCCGCGCGGTCGTGGCTGCGACCACTCGGTCCCTTGAAGAGAATTTCTGGGATCTGACTTTCCGCGCGCGCGCGTGCGGGGCCAGCGTTTGGCTCCGTCCTATCCCCGGCGACGATCGTCTCGGGTCGCTCCACTCCCTCGTCTGACAATACTCATACACGATACCGTTTCGCGGAGGCCGGCAGCAAGCGCCGGTGCTCCCATGGGTGCAGATCCTGAAAGTGGGGGCTGGGGGCTTAGAGCACAGCGACTTAGCGTGAACGGAAAAGGAACGTGGGACTGTAACTACGGGTGGAGAACTTTGGTTGCGTGGAAATGCTGGGTATCCGGAATTTTGCAAAAAACCACCCGGCGACGACCGGAAAAAGATACCCCGCGAAATGAATAGGGTGTAGATTTGACTGTGACAGCGGCTTCGTAGTCATTCCATGGGCCTAGAAGGCACTGGTGCGCAAAGCGCAGCACGGCGAGGCAAGGCCGCTACAAATTGGGTGAATCTCACCGTTGCACACCAGGATGCGGCTCCTCGTAGGTGCCTGGGAGGCTAAGGGTGTCATAGTCAG
>JAAEPE010000262.1 GCA_024222395.1 Myxococcales bacterium | reverse complement strand
CTCGGCTGCGCCCGGTGCCAGCTCGATGGACATGCTGGCATTCCCTAGCGAAAAGGATACGACTGGGTTGGCATCCCCAGGGTGCTGGTGCGCTCGTCTATTTGGGCGATGTCACCGACGCGGCGCGAGCCTATCTAGCCAACTACAGAAGGACGCCCCTTGAGCGCAATCCCGGGAACGATACGGTGCCTGCTTCTTTGGCGCCGTCTTCTTTGGCGCCGTCTTCTTTGGCGCCGTCTTCTTTGGCGCCGTCTTCTTTGGCGCCGTCTTCTTTGGCGGGCCAGAACGCGGCGGCTCGCTCGATCGATTGCACCAAGGGAGTCGGCGTACGCGCTGAAGTTCCCCTTATGCTGCCGAGAAATAGGTCGTGCCCCGTCTTCTCACCAGCCCGAGATAGCAAGAGACTCTTCGCCTTGCTGCTGATATCCATGGCCTCGTAGCGGCGCCAACACATGTATTGGCCGCCCGCAATACGAACACCACATGCGTCGACTTCTTGCTGCAGGCTTGCCCATTCCGAACCGGCCGAGATACTGACGACACGCGCAGCTTGCATGAGAGTTCGTTTGACGCCCTTGCCATCGAGTCGAAATGCATAGACGACGTCGATGTCTTCTTCGGAGAACGCACCAATCGCGCGCTTGCCATTCGCCGTGGTTGCCATCGAGCGATCGGGGCGGTGAGGAGCAAGAAGACTATTGTCCCTGAGATTGACCAGAGTCCCGCCGGGGCCGAATCCGACTAGCCTGTGCTCATCGCCAGCGAAGAAGATAGGGCCATTGGCTGGCCTATCGACAATGTCGACATCGAGTTTGGGGCGGAGCTGATAGAGGGCGACTCGGCTGCCTGCCTGTGTCGCACAGACCACCTTGTCGCCGTCAGCGGAGATATCCGGTGATGTCCCTAAGCCTTCTCCGCAGGGAAGGAAGTGAAGTGTGCTCTTCGCCGTGCGGTCCGATAGGTCGACCCAAGCCTGCAGGCCCCCAATGCTAATGAGCATGGCTGTGCCTGAGGCCGCAACCTTGATACGGGACACCTCCTTGGCAGACCCGCCGAGAGTGACCAGTTCACTTGCAAGGCCTCCGTCGCTCGGCATGCTCCACAGCGAATCTCCCTTGCCATAGATGATGCGATCTGAGGTGAGGGCAGGGGCATCGCCTCCGCTGTGTGATGGCAGAGCAAAGCCGAGAAGTACTGCGCCGACAGCGGCCGTGCGGACAAAGAGCTGTCGTGCACTGCGCACCGCAGGCTATCCCAGCATCCCCAGAACCGCTTCGGCTGCCTGAAGATTTGAGCTTACGAAACGCGATCCGTCGGGACGGGCGAAGAGCATGACAGGGCCAAAGCGCGGTAGCTGGACTTCCATCGTCTTGACTCCGGAGTAAACACCTTTGTGTGTCGTGGCGCCTTCCTCAAATTGAGGCTTGCTAAGTGGTTTTCCCTGCAGAAATACTTCTGAGAAGAACTCGATTGGGGCGACGAAGTCCGCACCGTCTCGGTAGAGCACGTCCTTGGTAGCACCATCGATGTTATCGACGGGAGCGAGAATTGAGTCCCAATCCTCTTTACCGAGCTTGCTCGCGACCTCCAGGTCAAAGCGCTCGAGCGGGAAGACCAGGAGTATCGATTCGCCGAGTCGCTTGGTCTGAAGTGGCACCGTGTCCACGGCATCATCCTGTGATGGTGCAGGCTCCTTCACCTCATCCTGTGATGGCGCTGCCGGTGTGCTTGCCGTTGGAGTAGCCTCTGCAGCAGGTTGCCCATCGGAGCTAGCATTGGAAGTGTGCTTGGCTCCAGGAAAATGTGAGAATCGGTCGATACTGGCAACGGCCATCTCCCTCTTCAGAGAGTTTTTCTGATCCCAAGTCCCATCTTCTTCGAGCATGTCGATGATGATCAAACCATCTTCGCGTTCTTCGATGCTCGCATCCCCTAGGCTGTCGCGGATTTGGTCGTCGTCGAGCTCGTCGAGTCGCTTGTCGTAGGCCATGAGTTTTTCCTCAAACTCGCTTTGCCCCAGAGGCGTGGCGCGTCGTCGACCGTCGATGTCCATCGCAGGATCGAGTGCCCACGAGATCAGGCATAGGCCGCGCAAGTCTCTGAAGCTCCGCACCACCCAAACGGCATCGCCCCAGCTACCGAGGGCGAAAAGCCTTCCGACGCGCACCGGAACTGCCGCGCAGACCTTTATGAGTTCGCCTCGCGCCTCTCGAAGGTCGACGGAAATCACGCTAGTGGCCTGTGGATCCGGGCGCATGGGAGCTACCGAATCGTCGATCAGCATCAGACGGCGCTCATCGCGACGGCGAAATGGCATGGACGGCGAGAGCTCCATTTCGAATCGCGGATCCTGCATATCCGGGTCGAGGACTTGTTTCTTGGCCAGCTCCTCCTGGCCGCCGAGAACTTCTACGAGTACTTCTGGGTCGAGCGCATCCCCCGACTGGAACATGAGATCGGTAACGAGGCTGTCGATGGCTAAAGACATGGGCTGGAGGGTTTTACAGCGTGCCACTCCGCCCGCGCAAGACCCACTCAAGCCCCAAGAAGAGCAGAGTCAGGAGCAGGAGCCATGGGCTGCTCCAAAGGTCGATATCACTATGCCTATCAACGCGAACAAGCTTGGGGGCGGTGAATGGGAGATCGGCAGGCAGTGCAGCAATAGGGCCCAAATACTCTCCTCCAGAGAGCTGGCTCGCCATCTTGAGCACCGCTTCCTGGCCTGCCGGCTGTAGATGCTCTGTGCTGGCCTCGTCCACGAGAAATATGTCGTCGGCTGTGACCAGGCGATCGCGGACTTGTGCTTCGGCGTGGACTCGATAAACCCCGGCGCCCAGGCCATTCAACTCGTGGCTGGCCTCTCCGAATTCGTCAGTTGTCGCCTTCAGGACTTCAATCTGCTCGAGAGCGGCAGGGTCGAACCCTCGGTAGAGGGTGAGCTTCACTTCGCCTTCGGCCAGTGGGCTGTAATCCTGGTCTTGCAGGCGTACGTTCAGCTGGACCGGGCTCTTGGGCGCGTAGGAGTTCTTGCTGCTGTTGACGTGGAGGTAGCGCAACTCAGGGTCTTGGATGAGCCAACGTATCGCGTTGTCCCAGAGCTTCAGATAGTGCCGACCGTCGTTGCCTGGTTCGGCCGCAGAGACAAAGTCCCATCGCCACAGAGAATCTGTCGTGACAGCTAGGCTGCGTCCCTTGCCGTAGTCTCCTGCGACGATGACTGGCATGGGCGCGCCAGTCTTGTCGCGAAGGCTTGGGTGAACTGCTAACACGGCAGAGTCCTTCTTGGCCCTCAAGACTTTGTTTACTCCTTCCAGAGGGGGCAGTGTCTTCCAGAGGTCGCGATTGTCCGAGATCTCGTAGCGCAGCGCTGTCACTGGGTGAATTGCTCCGAGTGACGTGAGTTTCGGATTGAAGCGCCCTGTGTCGAGTAGTTGTTCCTGGCTATCTATGGGGCTGGGAAGTTCCACAGGCAGAGCCCTCGCGATGGGGGTCTTCGTGTATTGCCCCGATGCAAAAGAGAGCGGTCCACCTAGCATCATAAGGCCACCACCACCTTCGACGTACGATCGAATGTTCTCAAGATACCGGCCGATATCGTAGGGGCCGTAGTTGAAGTTCTGCAGGACAACCAAGTCGAAAGAGGGAAGCTCCTGCGCAAAGAGCTCGCGAGTCGGAAAGGGGATAAGACTCAGTTCTGCGTTTGGCGCGCGCTTGATGTCGTCTTCGGTGCGCAGAATGAAGAACGAGATGAGGTCGACATTGGGGTTCTGTTTGAGCATCCCCCGCAACGCACGGACGTCCCACGAGGGTTGACCCGCGACTTGAAGAACTCGAATCTTGTCTCGGATCACGCGAACGACGAACCAGGCACTGTTGTTCTCGACGACAGCTTCTTCATCGTCGATCGGGACCGAGACTTTGTAGACGAATTTGCCGACGCGCGGCGGGGTGAACTCAAAGGCAACAGCAACCGTCGCTTCGCCTGGCCCAACCTCGACCCACTTGCGGCGCATGGCTTTGCCCTCACTCGAGAGAGTAACGGGAATGCGGCGTTTGCCGTAGCCTGTGGCCTGAATGACCGCCTCTACTCGGGTCACAGTGCGAACGAAGGCGAATTCGTCTGCTCGGATCTCCGCCAAAGCAAGGTCCTTGAGGCCCTTGCGAGCCGACCAAATGCTGTGCACCGGGGTCTCGAGTTCTTTGGCGAAATCGCGAAACTCACCGCCGCCGATTTCCGCCAGATCGCCAGTAGCGACGCCATCGCTGACGACCACGACCCCAGCGAGCTCGTCATCTTTGTAGCGCTTGCGGACGTTTTCGAGGCCTTGACGCAGCAAGGTGGCTGTGCCGGTTGCCTCAGTTTTGCCGATGCGTTCAAGATCAGTATGAAGCAGCTCGTCGGAAAAGGTGTAGTAGTCGATAATGTGCGAGCGCTCCCAGTCAGCAATTGCGTCTGCAGAGCTGTCAAATAGTCTCTCAAGCAATTGGCGTCGGCTGGCCTCGTCCTTTCGGTCGGCGAGTTCCATCGATGCCGAATCGTCCACGAGAATCGCGATGTGATTGGGCTCGCGCGCAACCTGTCTGAGTTCGACAGCCGGTTGTAAGAAGAGCACCAGGACAACCGCGAGGGCCGAAGCTCGCATTCCCCCAATGAGCGACCAGCGCCACGGGTGATGTGTCGAGCGAGTTGATACGGTGGTGAGTGCGAGGGTTAGAACCGCGGCGACGAGTGCCAATACAAAGGCGGTGCGGCCCCACGGAGAGAGGAATACCCAGCGATACTCGTTGAATTCGACCTGGAGAGGGGCAGAGGACATCACAACGCTAGCGGTAACTACTTCTACCAATAGCGCTGCGCCCAATAGCCCTGCCGAAACCGTGAGGGGAGCCGCCAGTCGCGGCCTGCCAATAGTCATCAGAACAACGCCGAGAGCTATCCCAGCCAAACTCGTGGTGAGTAGAACTTGTCGGAGCGACTCGCTGAAGATCTCGATCGACACGATCTACTCGGGGATTTCGGCGCCGTCGTTGGGGCGCCAGCGACGACGACGCATGATGAAATCGACATGCACCTGGTCCGCCTTATAGTCGAGACAGAGTGCGTACATGATGAGGTTGATGCCCATGCGGAAGCTGTACTCCCGTTGGCGCTCGCCGCCGGGCGTGCAGGGAAATGCCCAGTTCCCAAAGTCGTCGCGAGACCAAGCGCCGCCCATGTCGTTCTTGATATAGGCGATTGATAGTCGGTCGTCGCGCATGACGCCTTCGAGGGCAGCACTAATCACAAGTCGCCCTTCGGGCTTTTCGAGCAGGTAGAAACTCTTGAATATGACGTGCTTCTTGGAGATGAGTTGCAGGCCCTCGGTGGGTGGCGGGTAGAGCGTCTCCACCAATTGTCGGACCGAACCGTCGAAGGCGCCGTCGCTTCGACCCTCTGCGGAGTCGATGATGAGGAATCCACCAAGTGTGAGGAAGCGCCGGAGCTTGCCAACCTCTTCCGTGCTGGGCATCGGAAATTCGCGGTCACCAGCCAGGTAGAGGATCGGCGTCTCGTGCAGATCTTTGTCGGCCAGTCTTACTGAGCGAGGAGTTAGGTCTACAACGATAGAGGTTCGCTTGTCGACTTCCCGTATGAGCCGCCCCAGAGCGCTTGGGCGTGGCTGCCAGTTCTGCCCGAGTTCGAGTTGGCCTAGCTGCAAAAGCGAGGAGGGACCTATGGCTTTCGCCAGTCGCGCACGCAACAGCCCCCACCCGGCGAGTGAGAGCCCGAGAAAGTTGCGACGGGACAGAGTGCGACGGATCGTGGCCACGGCTAGACCCTAGCACCACTTCGAACCCGCAGAACGGCAGAAAGTGTGAGTGCGCGCTAGGCCGTGTTACTCGTGAAGGATGTCTCAAAGCAGGTCGGCGGAACAGAGACGCATTCTGCAGAATCTCACTCGCGAAAGACGCTTGCAGGCGCCTCTCCTTGCAGAGCTACGCCGTGCCTTCGAGGGTGGCGATTGGCTCGACCCCGGCAGCCTCGGGACGCTCTACGAGGCTCATCTTGCCGAAAAGAAGAGCCTGCAGCGGGGCCAGGGAAGCTACTTCACGCCGCCATATCTCGTCGACTTTGTCGTCCAGCAGACCCTCTCTGAGATCGTGGTTGGGCGCTCCGCGAGCGAGATCAAGTCACTACGCATTCTCGATCCGAGTTGCGGGGGAGGGGCATTCTTGCTTGGCGTCTTGGGCTTCTTGGAACGACACTGCGTTGTTGCCGGAGCCAAGGCGGGACTCGCGCTCAGGCAGCAGCTCTCCGCATGCTTAATCGGTGTGGATTTGGATGGCGATGCCGTCGAGGTGAGTCGCGCTGCGCTGCAGCTTGCCGTAGGTGGAGCGTGCAGAGCCACTCTTATCTCAGGCGATGCTCTCTTGCCGACGACAAGGATCCCAACGGTTCACGCGATCGTTGGAAACCCACCATGGGGCCAGAAGGGGCTTCGGATTTCGGAAGCGACCCGCAAGCGCTACCGACAACTCTTCAAGACGGCTCGGGGGGTGTGGGATCCGTTCAAGTTCTTCGTTGAACGCGCTCACCAACTTCTTCCGGTCGGCGCACCCTGGGGCTTCGTCTTGCCCGATATCGTGCTTCTCAAGAACTTGCAGGAAGTGCGAGACGTGGTGCTCGAGGGAAGCGCGATTACTGAGATTGCTCACTGTGGCCAAGCATTCGATGGTGCCAACATCGATGCCGTTGTGATTTGCGCGAAGCGGGTGAGCAAGGCGGTAGGCTCCAAGCACACGTTGCGGGTTTGGCCCAAGCTCGAGGCGACGTGGAAGTCGAAGGCGGCCGCAACACATCGACAACCACAATCGGTCTTTCGCGAGCTTCCCGGACATACCTTCAATCTCTATTTGCACGGCCCTGCACTCGCTCTCTACCGACGCTTGCGCGACTTGCCGCGACTCGGCGGTGCCTTCGAAATGCACGAGGGCGTTCACACGGGTAACGTTCGCTCGAAGCTCTTTGTAAACGAGAAGGGCCAGGGGCCAACGCGAAGAGTCATAGTCGGCGGCAGCGAAATGGCGGCCTATCAACTATCGTGGAAGGGCCGTTGGCTGAATCTCGCCCCTTCTGCTGTCGACCGCAGTGCTGGTGACTATGCCAATTTGGGGCGACCCGCTTGGTACAGTCGCCACAAGATCGTCGTACGCCGAACCGGCGACCGAGTGATGGCGGCGCTTGATGGGCAGGGCTTCTACGTCTCGAATAACCTATTTCTCTTGCTTGATACCAATGTGGAACGTGAGGGTGCGCTAGCGGTGCGGTTTCGGCAGGCAATTGTGGCATTGCTCAACAGCAGCTTCATGACCTGGTACTTTCGTGCGATTCAGCCTCGCAAGGGGCGGCTCTTCGCCGAACTAAAACTGATTCATCTCCGAGACTTTCCGCTGCCAGGCGAGTGTCGTTGGCGGAATATTGAAGACCGACTCGCGCTTCTCGAGCGCAAGGGCCGCAGGTTGGGGCTCGCCTCTGTCCTGGAGCAGGTCGATGCACTTGTGGAAAGCGCTTTTGAAATCTCGCCCCGAGAGCGGGAAGTGATTAGACTGTCTCAATGATTTCCGGACGTCGCGTGCTTATAACCGGCGGGGCGGGCTTTATTGGCTCACATCTCGCCGAACGATTGTTGGCAAACCCCGCTGATGGCAATGAGGTGGTGATATTCGACAATTTTCGCCGAAACGCTCTCGCTACCGCGGGGCTGGAAGACAATCCCAGGCTCACGGTTATCAAGGGGGATGTGATGGATGCGGAGGCGCTTCATCAGGCGATGGACGGTTGCGACTCTGTGGTGCACATGGCTTCGATAGCTGGTGTCGACACGGTTCTCAAGAACCCAGTCAAGACCATGCGCATTGCGATGATCGGAACAGACAATGCCCTCGAAGCGGCCCGCAAGATAGGCGGTATTCAGCGCTTCATCGATTTCAGTACGTCAGAAGTATTCGGACGATACGCCTATCACGTCACCGAGTTTGATTCGACGACGCTAGGGGCCGTGGGTGAGGCGAGGTGGACCTACGCCGTAGCGAAACTCGCAACCGAACACTTGGCGATGAACTACCACAAGGAGTTAGATCTTCCTGCGTGCTCGATTCGACCATTCAATGTCTATGGGCCAAGACAGGTTGGCGAGGGCGCGGTGCACCACTTCATTCGCCGAGCATTGACAGGTGAGGACCTAACAATTCACAATGAAGGGTCACAAATTCGTGCCTGGTGCTACATTGACGACATTGTCGAGGCCGTGGTCTTGTGCCTCACCAAGGACCAGGCAGTTGGACATGCCTTCAATATCGGAAACGCTCGTTCGACTGTCACAATCTACAATCTCGCGGAGCTAGTCGTGCGACTTACCAAGTCGTCTTCGAAGCTCAACTTCGTGGATTGGCCGAACACCGATGTCGAAATACGTGTGCCCAATGCGGCGAAATCGAAGGAGTTGCTCGGGTTTGTCGCAAATATCAATCTCGAAGAGGGCCTTCGTCGAACCATTGAGTGGTACCGGCAAGACGTGGGGCTCTAGCAGACCATGGCTGAGACAATTCCCTTAGCGCGACCCTCGATTGGGGACGCCGAGCGAAGTGCCGCTCAGAGAGTCTTGAGCGGCACCCAACTCACCAGCGGGCCTGAATTGAAGCGCTTCGAGGCACTCCTGGCTGAGACCTCGGGGCGCTCTCATGCCATCGCCATGAGTTCGGGAACATCGGCTCTGGAGTTGGCACTGTGGGCCATCGGGGTTGGGCCAGGAGATGCTGTGCTCGTTACTGCATTTGGTTTCCCAGCCGCGGCGAATGCCGTGGCGGCTCGGGGCGCTACGCCAGTTGCTGTGGATGTGCACGAGCAAAGCTGGCTAATGGATTTTGAAGCGGCGGCTCGGGCAGCGAATTCTTCGACCAAGGCCATTGTGACGATCGACCAACTGGGTGCGGTTACGTCGTCGAGAGAGATCGATTCTCTGCAATTGCGTACGTCTCTGCCCGTGCTCTCGGATGCTGCCTGCGGACTGGGCGGCACTGATGCAGACGGGCGCCCTGGGGGCGTCGCAGGTCGCATGGCAACGTTCTCATTTCATCCTCGAAAGCTAATTACAACCGGCGAAGGCGGAGCCGTGGTCTGTGATGATGAGGAGCTGGCCATTCGGTTGCGAGAGCTTCGCAACCACGGTCAAGTCGGCAACGGGCGTTTCGCAGGCATTGGCACGAATGCCAGACTAGACGAGTGTGGGGCTGCAATTGGCTGCGCGCAACTCGCGAGGCTCGCGCCCATGCTGACAGAGCGTCGTATGTTGGTTGATGGCTACCACCAAAGATTGGAGCACCTGAGAGAATCGGGCAAGCTTCGGTGGCAGGTGCTGGCGGACGGGTCGCAACATGCAAATCAGAGTTTTTCCATCGTCTTGGAGAAGAGGCTCGGTCGCGATGCGGTTGTTGGTGCGCTGCAAGCCAAGGGCATTGGCTGCGGAGTGGCTACATATAGTTTCGCCGAAATCGGAATTCACAAGGAAGCGGGCTTGGCCCCCGTTGCGAAGAGCCTTCATGAAGGAGCTCTCTCGCTGCCGCTCTACATCGGCATGCGTTCGGCAGAGCTAGATCGAGTATGCGATGCTCTGGCAGAGGTATTGTCATGAACGCTATCGAAGTAAGAGGGCTGACAAAGACCTACCGCAAGGGGTTCTTGCGAAGGCGCGTAGATGCGGTGCATGCAATAGATTTCGCAGTGCTCCAGGGCGAGGCATTTGGTTTCTTGGGGCCCAATGGTGCAGGCAAGACGACGACGATGCGTATGCTGATGGGGCTCATCGCGCCAACTGCAGGCACGGCCACCATCTTCGGGCACCAGATTCCCAATCGAGAAGCACGACAGCGCTTGGGCTTTCTTCCCGAAGCCCCGTACTTTTACGACTATCTCAGTGTTTCCGAGCTACTTGATTTCACGGGTCGGCTCTTTGGCCAGAATGCCGCAGAACGGGCGAAGCGAGGCGATGAACTCATCGAACTCGTCGGCTTGCAGAATGCTCGAAACAGCGCGCTCAAGAGCTATTCGAAGGGCATGCTGCAACGCGCGGGCATCGCCCAGGCGCTGATGAACGATCCGGACTTGGTGGTATTCGACGAGCCGATGAGTGGGCTTGATCCCATTGGGCGCAAGGACGTACGTGACATCATTCTTGGGCTGAAAGAGCAGGGCAAGACCGTCTTCTTCTCGTCCCACATCCTCTCCGACGTTGAGAGCGTCGCAGATCGGATTGCGATCATTGTTCGCGGGAAGATTCACGACGTTGGGCGCCTGCGCGAGATTGTCTCTGCTCAGATCGGCACAGAAATCGTCATGCAGGTAGCCTCCATTGACAAAGAGAGCGAGGGGCAGCTTTGTACCAAGGCGGACCGTGTTAGGCGCCACGATGGCGATCTGACGGTCATGCTGGGGCCTGGCAGTGACATCGATGCTTTTGTTCGCAACGGTCATGACCTTGGGGCAAAGCTCATCTCTATTACGCCTATTCACGAGACTCTCGAAGACGTTTTCGTGCGCGCAGCCAACGACGGTGAGAACGAGACAACACCGGCTTCGAGTGACGCGGAGGCATCGTCATGATGCGCCGAGTCTGGGCGCTTGCCCTCAACACATTCCGGGACGCCATTCGGCACAGAGTTCTCTATGGAATATTGGCGGTGGTCTTCGCAGTGAACCTCTTTGCCATCGTCCTTGGCGAGATGTCTCTGCATCAAGAGGCTCGGGTGGCCAGGGATTTGGGGCTCGGAGGCGTATCGCTCTTTGGAAGCATCACCGCGATCTTCTTGGGTGTCTCACTGCTCTACACCGAGATCAAGAAACGCACGATCCACACCATCGTTACAAAACCGTTGGAACGCTACGAGTTTGTCCTAGGTAAATACTTGGGAATGGTGGTGACCTTGGTCTGTCTCCTGGTACTCTTTTCTGTCGTCATGCTCTCGCTGCTTTGGCTACAAGATGTGGGGGTGACAACGGTGCTCATCAAGGCGCTATTGCTGGCCTTCTTTGAGGTGCTTGTGGTGGCGGCGATTGCGGTGTTCTTCTCGTCCTTTTCTAGCCCCTTTCTCTCGGGCATCTTCACCTTCGGCATATTCTACCTAGGCCGAGTTACCCCCGATCTGCGCGCAGTCTTGGACTCGGCGGGATCATCGGCAGTACAGGGCGCCTGCAACGTGGCGCTCTTCGTTGTTCCCGACTTGCACATTTTCTCGGTTAGCGGAGGCAGCGTCGACGGCAACGATGTCAGTGTGCATGGAGACTTCGTATCGTGGGGCTACATGGGGATGGCTTCAGGCTATGCTGTCTTGTACATCGGTATCCTCATGGGGCTGTCGATCTTCATCTTCTCGCGTAGGGATTTCGTGTGAATCGTCGACAACAGAGGAAGAGACGCCTGCTCATCGTGCTGGCTAGCATCTCCCTATGCGTAGGCGTGCTTTCGGCGCGAGCCTTGTGGGAGGGGCGCAGTGCTCTGCAAGCGGGAGATGCTGCGCTAGCGGAAGGCGATAGTGCGGGCGCCGTCCGATGGTGGCGCCGTGCCGCGCGATGGTACTTGCCCATGGCCCCGCATGTCGGCACCGCCTACGACAAGCTTCGCGGCTTAGCGGCGACTGCGGAAGAGCGAGGGGAGCCGCAGGTTGCAATCGCAGCTTGGACGGGAATCCGATCATCGGTACGGGCTACCCGCAGTTTCTACACCCCCTACTCGGACCGACTAACGGAGGCGGATGCGCATATCGCAAAGCTGATGGCGCAGGCCGAATTCGATGCCGATACGTCCAAGAATGTGAAGGAGGCGGAAGACTGGCACTTGGCACTTCTTGGGCGTGATCAAATGCCATCCGTGGGGTGGTCGATCATCGCGCTCCTGGGAATGGCACTGTGGATTGGTGGCGGCTTCGCCTTTGCCCTTCGCGGGGTTGATGAGAACGATCGACTCGTGCCGAAAGCTGCGGCGTACAGCGGGGCAGCGGTCGCTCTGGGGCTGCTTACCTGGCTCCTTGGCCTGCACTGGGCCTAGACCGCCGAGCGTAAACAATGATCGGTCTAATGGTCCTGCTTTCCCGATTGCAGCGTTGCTCATTTCGTCATTTGCCCCGGCAAAATCCTCATTCGCGCCTTGCACTCGAAAAATCAGAACTCACCGTCCTCGGTCATTCTTTTCGCAACGCCGGCCTAGTACTACTGAGTCACTTTTGCTTGACGATTTCTGACTCAAGTGATCTACCTTGCGGATGACTCCTCATCAGCTTCGGAATCTTCAATGTGATCTGGACGAATTCCTCGGTACATTGACTAGCGGGATGGGCAGGCCCGAGCGTCGTGACGCGATGAGGCAATACGTCGTTGGCCTACTTCTTGTAGATGGCCAAGACTTTCCGACGAATTCTGGCCACGAAGTCGACATCTCGCCAGCTGCGCCTAGCGCCTCACTTTGGCCTTCTTCGCCGGTTTGCGCTTAGGCTTTGCTCGTGGCTTGGACGTCGGCTTAG
>JAAEPE010000261.1 GCA_024222395.1 Myxococcales bacterium | reverse complement strand
GCACGACGATTCGCGATTCCGCTCCGCTGGCCACAACGTGCGGCTCTGTGGGGCCCGGAGTAGCGACGGTCGTCGGCTCCGGGTATCTGTTGGTATCTGCTGGCACCGGTGCTGAGCCAAGTTCTGAAGGCTCGGCTGGTTGTCCAAGCACTGGCTGAGCGACATGTACCTGGAGGTAGGTCGGTCCGTGCTCGATGAGGAGCCCACCGACAAAGCCCCCGAGGGCCGCAATGACGATACTCGTCACGATGCCGAGGGGGGCTGGTGTGCGGTATGGTTCGACGTGCTGTGAAAGAGTCATGCTCCCCGAAGGGAGCAAGTCATGAACCGACTATTCCAATTATGAATTCAGCCGGTTAGAACGGTGCGTGTCGCGAGTGACACGCTCGTAGGCAGTTTCGACACGCTAGCGCGGGCAGGACTGGTGCGACTGGGGGTTCTGACGATAGTCGGTCGAGTTGACTTGCGTGCAGTTGTCTCGGATGAGGGACTTGAGGCTGGTTGCTTCCTGATGCGTAAGGGACAGGCTCTCGAAGACGAGGGGAATCGAAGCGTCGGTCTCCTAGCCTCTGTTCGGAAGTGCATCAAGAGCATCTTTGAGTCGCCCCGACATCGGCACCGAGCGATTGGCCCAGCTTTTGGTCGGCCCAAACTTGCCACCACGATCACGAGACTCACAGACGATGATGTGCTTGCGTCCGACATCTTCCCAACGAAGCCCCAGAATTTCCCCGGCGCGAAGGCCAGCCTCGGCGGCAAGGAGAATCGCGACACGGTTAGCCTCAAAGACTGATACGATAGTTCGATGCTCTCACTTGGAAGGCTGGCACGCGCGGGCCGGGTGGGTCGCTTGCTACCCTTGTCCTGCAGTATTGCTGCCTGTGTCGCTGGCTGCGGGCGCCTAGCCTCTTGTTTTTCGCCAAAACTGGGGCATCAGAAAGCCCCCGCACAGGCCCACCCCGCGGGTGGGGACCCCAGGCTCTGCGGTCTGGTGTGCCTCCCACCAGCACCCACATTGGGAACGTGGTGAATCGCCAGATGGCTGTAATTATTGATGCAAAGGAGGCTAGAAGTCGCCGTCGACTGTCTTGTAGGCATGTACAAGGCGCGCAGGGGCATCGGAGATAAATGAGACATGAACTCCGCTGTCTTGGTCGAGGGCAATTGAGGCAAAGGAAGAGGGATTAACGTCTGCTGTGACAATCTCTGAGAGCAGAGCAGAAGGAGAGCACTTGTTAGTGGCACTCGCATCAACGGAGATGCTTGCATCTGTCAATGCGGCATCCACTGCTGTTCCACTGTCGAAATCGAGGCTAAAATCGGTGGTTCGCTCGCACCAAGGTTTTGGGGCACGGGCATCGCTCCCGAGGCTCTCACTGCGATCATGGAATTCGGCTTTGGCCCCATGGATCTGCACGCCATCGAGGCCAAGGTGAACCCGGCAAATCGCAGCACCATCGCGTGGCTTCAGAAATTCGGTTTCAAGAAAGAAGCGCACTTCAAAGACTACGGCCTTTGGAACGGTGAGTACCTCGACCTCGCCATCTATACCCTCTTCAATCCCGACCACCTCTAGGCGAGGTTGACGAGTCGACACCAAGGCAGCGGGGCTACGGTCCCTCTACCGGGCACGTGACGACAATGTCCACATCCGCCGGCACGGCCTCATTCCCGTACTCAAGGCGCACCCGCAGCTGGGTATCGGTGTCCGAGCAGACTACCGGATCCGGTTCGATGAGGTAGCAGGGCAGCGTGCTCGAATTGGCGGGGCGAATGACGTCGTCACAAACCGCTACGGCTTGACGCGCCTCAAAGCTGGATTCCAGGCCGCGCACCTCTTCCACGATGCAGGCGTCGGGCGAGCGAATCGGGCCGTGGAGGCATGGGCTTCCCGCCATACGATTTCTGAAAAACGCGCCGATACCGGTGGTCGCAGAAGAGAGGTTGTCGCTGCAGATGCTCTCTGTGGTCGAGTGCCGTCCAAAGGCATTGAGAAACCCCTGCAATCGAATCGGCGGCATGGCAGAACCGCTATTGCCCTCGCAGGACGCTGCCAGGGTGGGCTCACCAGATTCCATGGTTACCTCGACCGGGTTATCGGTGCCGATGATGCCGGCAACAAATACATCCGAGGGGTTTGTCTTCAGCTCTTGCAAGTATCGAACGTACTCCTGCACGTCGTAGAGATACGGCGAAGCGGTCTTGGGCCTGCAACCTTGGCGCGTTCCGGGACTGCGAGGATCGGTGTCGCCCTCGCACTCAACACCGAACTCAAAGCAGCGGTACGAAGACAAGAATCCGAGGGTAGAATCGATCCGGTCCAGAGACACATCGGTATCGTAGAGGCTCACGTCAAAGACCGAACAATCATCCTCGTCGGTTAGAAAGATAACGCCGAGCTGCGCGTCGGTACGCAGAAAGTCGTTCCCTCCGGCAAGGCTTCGATCCAGCGCCCTGCGCATCGAGTCCAGTGGTTGCTCAAAGCCGCAGCCATCGGTTCCTACCCTCGCCATGCACGAGAAGGTATCGGCCAACGTGCCCTCGTAATTGATCGTGCGTCCGCCATTGCCATCATCTTCGTCGGCGAGGAACGCGCCATCCACGCAGTTCGTTCCGCGAGGCACGCCGTTATCACCCTGGCCTTCGCAGCCTGGCAGTCCGTAGGGACCGGCACCCAAGTTCGTCGACACCACGGCAATATGCAGATCCGGCAAACCGCCCTCGAGGGCCTGCAGTTCGTTCAAGAGCGAGGGGAAGGCCGCGGCCATTGCATCTTGCTCCTCTCTCATGCCGCCCGAGTCATCGATGACAAAGAGCAAATCGAGTTTTCGATTGACCTCGAGTGACTGCACCGCCACGACGGTTCCTTCTTCTAGTAGGTCCTTCGGGGGTCGCGTGTAGAGATCACAGCCGAAGGCCTGCAGAGCAAGCACGAGGCAGACGGGGAGTAGGGGGATGTTCTTCATATCAGCCAAGGACCGCGGAGGGTAGAAAACGGCTCAAGCGTAAAGAGCGATTATGCTAGAAGATTTTTTCTTTCATACAGCGCATTTTTCTTGAGCCGATCGGAGCCGCCAGGGTCCATAGTCGGGCAACGCGATGATAGGTCCCAGTCAATCCAGCTCCGAGATGCCAATCGTGAGCCATCTTCGCGCGCCCAACGAGCCGAGCGACGAAGAACTCGTCATGCGGGCTCGCGAGGGCGATTGTTGGGCAAAAGAAGCCATCTACCGGCGCTATGTCAGCCACATTACAGGGGTGGCAGCCAGACTCCTGGGCAACGCCAGCGAAGCCGAAGACCTCTCGCAGGACACCTTCGTAAGCGCGTTTCAGGAGCTGGGCCGTCTGCAAGATCCCCGCGCCCTGCGCTCGTGGCTCACCCGTATCGCCGTCAACCGGGCGCACAAAATGTTTCGACGCAGAAAACTGCGCCGGCGCCTGGGGCTGGTGCAAGCGGAGACCGAGCTTCCGGCACTCCTCGACTGTCCGGTCACCGAGGAGCTTTGCAGCGCCATGATGGACATCGGTCGCATTCTCGATGGCGCCTCGGCAGCACAACGCACCTGCTGGTGGCTG
>JAAEPE010000260.1 GCA_024222395.1 Myxococcales bacterium | reverse complement strand
TCAACGACCTCACTCCCGATTTGGCTCGTCTCACCGACGCGGAGCTCGACGACCACGCCGAACGCCTCGTCGCCACCATCACGCCGGCCATCGCCCACACGTCCGGAGCGGCGCACCACGACTTAGTGGACGACGCGCTACGAGTCTACCATGACGAGGGAGCGCCGGACGGACTTAGGCGGGGTCTTGCGTTGCATGCGGAGGCGGCGAGTGAGCAGAAGGAAGTGAGCTTTCCGGTGATACGAGCGGTGTGCACGGGTAGACTACAAAAGACAATGGGCCGAAGGTCCTCATCCGAAACAATGTATACCTTAAGAATTGGGAATACCGGTATGATTTTGAACGCACATCCTTTATATAACGCATGGGCATTAGCCAACGAGCCCGCGGTGGGCGAGACGGCAAATTGCATCATGCAAACGATGGATGTTTTCGTGCCCGCACCCCGGACGGACACCAAGGCCTCCGGGGGAGAGAGCCGACCCACGAGGACGGCTAAGGAAGTCGCCAAGACGAGGATGAGCGAGTGCGTCGAAGAGCTCGGGGTAGCAATCGTCGTGCTCGTGCAAGTCCGACCGTCGGCTGATGGTATCCTAACCGTCCACTACGGAGACACCTTCGTACGAGATTACGAGTGCGGGAACGCACCGAGTCCGTGCTATGTGACTCAACGCGAGCTCTTAGAGTTCATAGGCGATCGTTGCAACGACGACTACGAGGTGGCTCGCCGGCTGCTCTTGTACGGCGCGCCACTCAACAAGGGCACGGCCGACTTGGCCAAGGAATGGCAAGATCAAGGGCCGTTGCAACCGACCATGAGGACGGCGAACGGCGAGCTAGGAGCACCGGCGAGCATCCCGGCCTTGGACCACCGGCCGGAGCGCTCGGCATTGGGCTCGCGCGACAACCCTATTCTCGTCGAAGAGGAACCGCAAGCTGAATCGCACGAGGAGGGCTCAACTCTCGACAACCCCATCCTCGTTGCTTCGCTTGCCACGACCCACGAGTCGACGCATGAGAGCGAAGATAGCGACGTGCACATCTCGATAACGGCGCCGTCAATCACGACGGCCGCGACGGTGTCGGAGGTGGCATCATCGGGCCTTGCTACAGTGCGAAGCTCGCGTGCCACTTCGACCGCGACGGACGCACTCCCTCTCGTCGCCGTGGTCGAGAATGGAGCCATGGGCGACGGTGAGAGGAACGGCGACATCAAGACGGAGAGGCATTGCGCGTTCGTCACGGTAGTGATCCACGATGGCGAGCGAGCGGTATACTCGGGAACGAGTGAGCAAGCGAGCATGGGCGGTCTAACGAGCTCGTTGGCGGCGGTGCGCGGGAAGTCCTCGGAGCTATTTTGGGGCATCTACGCGGCACAGGCAGCTACGCGGCAACGCATCGGAGCGATTTGGGAATACTACTCCGAGGCAGCCGTGAGTCGACGGGACTTCCGCCTCGTAGGAGCCACCGAACGACCCTCAAAGAAGAAAGGGGGGAAGAAGGGAGAGCGCGAGACGGTCTTGACGGCGTGGTATGAGCTCAAGGTCGAGAGGCCGCTAG
>JAAEPE010000259.1 GCA_024222395.1 Myxococcales bacterium | reverse complement strand
ATCAGTCGCCTCCGATGCCGTCGCCGAGTGCCAAAACCACATGGTCGAGAAGTACGACACCCACAGCTTGACCACTCCAGATCAAGTCAGGGCATACTTTGACTGCCTCGACTCGAATGAGAACGGCGTCCTGGACAGCGGGGATGCCTCCTTCCAAATCCTGGAGGATCTGAGAGGCGACGGGTCGAGCATGGATGACAGCGGAGACGATATCATCCAGCCCGGGGAGCTCGATCCCATGCTCTCGACGGAAGGGTGGGTCGCTGCTTCGGCAAGCGGTGGCGGCCTGGGTATGGCTGTCTTCTCTGGCCTGCTCGGTGCCTGCGTCGCGATGATGCAGCTGTGAGAAGGTGTGCACACTGGACCTCTAGGAGCACGTGGTGGACTTGGCGAAGGAACTCTTCATCCTCTAACATGACTTCTTCTATCTGTTCTACGTTTTGAAGCTGTGCGTCTGCCCCGACCGCGTCCGCTGCATACTTGAGAGCACTGTAATCCAGTTCGGTCCTCAAGCAATTCCGGAGGAAGTCCACGTGGCTCCCCGTTAGCGCGAAGCGGCCTCTGTGGCGCGTCCCGCGGTTTCCCCGGGTTCGGTACGGCATAAATATGATGTTGATATGACATTACATCGATCATTGGTCGTCAGGTCGGGTGACCAGTGCACCGCGGTCGAGAACCCTGTGCCTGAGGCTTCCCTTGGTGTACACGAGGTGCTGGTCATACTTCGTAGGCTCCACCGGCACCT
>JAAEPE010000258.1 GCA_024222395.1 Myxococcales bacterium | reverse complement strand
CTTTGCTCGCACAGCAGACGGGGCGCGAGCCGGCAAATCGCACCAATCTCGCTGAATCTCGCCGCCTCAGGCTCTAGAGGTGGTAATACCGGCCTTCCTGGCGAGGCATGACATGCCCCTGCTGGCATGTCAAGCAAGGGCTCACGGGTCGAGGTCTTTCTTGGGCCACACCACCCTCTGCCACCGCTGCCACCGAAGGCAACACGGTGCTCAAAAACGGCTAAGTCGGGCCGATTTTGTGCTCGCGCGCTGCGCGCCCTGGAGGGCGCGGGCGAGCGAATGACATCAAGTGTCCGAGTCTGGGGTTGTACTACGGACCCCGGGCTACAACTCTATAGTCGGATGTGCGGCGTCAAACGCGATTTTGCGCCCCCCACGGCGCCCGACGTGCGCCTTTGCTCGCACAGCAGACGGGGCGCGAGCCGGCAAATCGCACCAATCTCGCTGAATCTCGCCGCCTCAGGCTCTAGAGGTGGTAATACCGGCCTTCCTGGCGAGGCATGACATGCCCCTGCTGGCATGTCAAGCAAGAGCTCGCGAGTCGAGGTTGTTCTCGCGCCACACCACCCTGCCACCGCTGCCACCGAAGGCGTCACGGTGCTCCGAGACGGTCACTTTGCCTCGTTTTTTCAAAGCTGCACCACGCCCCACGGCCCGATGCGCATAAGCTCTAGCTCATGGTGGCTGGAGATCAGGTCTGCTAGGCCAGCCTGGTGCCAGAGATTAGGCCAAAAGCCCGCGCTGCGGGCGAGCAGGGCGCGCCGAAGATTTGCAACACACTGGGGGACGAGTTAATGCGCGGTTGGGGGGGTCTGAAAAGGGGAGCTCCCTCTCTCCCCACCCCGAGGACCTCTGCCCAAGCTGTTGGTATAGAAGTCTAGAGGGCCTCAGGGGCTGTAGAGCCACACCTAGGAGAGGGGGTAGCTCACACCTTGTGGGCCGCACTGACCCTTCTCCCACGTGCCCTTGCCCGCCCCTCTGACCGCCGCCCGAGAGGCCCGACTTTAAGGGGCTGGTGAGAGCCCCCACCGTTGCGCCCTCACCTCACGCTGACATATCCTTTGGGAATGCCCATGGACTCTAGGGACCTGGGGGCAGCTTTGCCCGCGGGTGCCATGCTAGGCTATGGTAGCCATTCTCCCAGATTCTCCGGAGAGGCCGGAAAAGTGGCCAAGGCGGCCTCCGCTCAAGGATCGTTGGGGTTTTCTGGTGACTCAGGAAGGAGAGGTGCTGTCCGCCCCCGGCTATCCATGGCACAATTTATTAGAAGTCGGGGCTTCATCTTCCGCTCGAGAGAAAAATCCCTCTTGCCTCTCAGCCCACTTGCCCATAGCCGCCGAGACGGCGCGCTCTGCTGACTCTCATCTAGCACCCTCTTGGGGCCTCTCCTGACCGCTGTGGGCCTCTCCAGACCTCCTCTTGCCTATGGGAGTACCCCTCCCAGTCTACTTCCTAGGACACAGGCACAGGTTTGCATAATGCGAGCTTTTTCTCAAGGGCTATAGTGCAGAGAAGAAATGCGCATTAACTCGCACCGGGGTGTAGGCGCGGGCCGCGCTTACTTCGCTGTGTGCAAGAGACTCGCGCCGCGCGCTGTATGAAGCTCTCCTCCATACTCGACAAGGGCCGCGCCCTCGCGGAGGACGCCAAGAAGATTGCCGAGTCCAAGCTCGCGGAGGCGCGGCAGCTCGCCGAGG
>JAAEPE010000257.1 GCA_024222395.1 Myxococcales bacterium | reverse complement strand
GCGGCCTCCTCTTGGGGGGTAAGTCTAGATGCACTCAACTAGAGCAGGCTACTCCTTAGCAACGCCCGATTTTGGTCCTAAGAATGGGGTCCACCTCAATCTCAAGAGCAAGCCAAACAGCTTCATAAACTACTTCAACGCCACCCTGGCGAAACCATTTTCCTGGACCTACACCGGAAAGCCTCTGAAAG
The DNA here is from genome assembly GCA_024222395.1 of Myxococcales bacterium. Classification (GTDB taxonomy): domain Bacteria; phylum Myxococcota_A; class Polyangia; order Haliangiales; family Haliangiaceae; genus NORP324. Next base: position 10,198 of record JAAEPE010000257.1, on the reverse strand, counting down.
CATGAAGAATTGCAATCACCACTTATGCCGAGGACATCTAGTGTGTGCACTCTTGCTTGTCTCCAGGCTAGAGGCCGGCGTAATCTGCCGCCTATGGCACCGGAAAAGAAGTCCCCCACCGAGTCTGAGTACACGACGATGTCTGGCATTCCGCTCAAAGGGTTCTATGGCCCAGCGGACCTGGAGGAGCGAGGCTGGACCTACGAAGAGCAACTTGCCGACCCCGGGCAGTATCCCTACACCCGCGGACCGCACAAGAGCATGTACCGCGGCAGGATTTGGACGATGCGCATGTTCGCAGGGTTCGGAACCCCGGAGGATACGAACAAGCGTTTCAAGTTCTTGCTCGAAGCAGGCCAAACGGGCCTTTCAACCGCCTTCGATATGCCGACGCTCATGGGCTACGACCCAGACCATGAACACAGCCTTGGTGAGGTCGGTCGAGAGGGGGTCTCGGTAGCGAGCATCGAAGACATGGAGCGGCTATTTGGCGATATCCCGCTTGAGAAGGTCTCGACTTCGATGACCATCAACGCACCCGCACCCATCTTGCTCGCTCTGTACATCGCCGTTGCCGAGCGACAGGGTGTCGGTCCAGAAAAGCTCCGAGGCACGTTGCAGAACGATATGCTCAAAGAGTTCATCGCTCAAAAAGAGTGGATTTCACCTCTACGAGCCCACATGCGAATCACTCGCGACATGCTCGTCTACTGTACGAAGAACATGCCCAAGTGGAACACCATATCCATTTCCGGCTACCACATTCGCGAAGCGGGTGCGACAGCCATTCAAGAGCTGGCCTTCACCCTTGCTGACGGTATCGGCTACATACAAGCAGGAGTCGACGCAGGACTCAACGTCGACGAGTTTGCTCCCAGGCTCTCCTTCTTCTTCGATGTGCACAACGACTTCTTTGAAGAGATTGCAAAGTTCCGAGCTGCACGACGAATCTGGGCACGTACCCTCAAAGAGCGCTTTGGCGCCAAGGATCCCAAGTCCTGGCTCCTGCGCACCCACGCGCAAACAGCGGGTGTCTCTCTCATGGCACCGCAGCCGCTCAACAATGTCGTCCGTACAACGATGCAAGGTCTTGCCGCGGTCCTAGGCGGCACGCAGAGCCTTCATACGAATTCCTATGACGAGACCTATGCGCTCCCCACAGAGGAAGCTGCGGGACTCGCTCTGCGCACCCAACAGCTCATCGCCGAAGAGAGCGGGGTCACGGCGGTTGCTGATCCATGGGCTGGGTCCTACTTCATGGAGACCTTGACGGATCAAACCGAGCAAGAGGCCATGAAATACATCGAGAAAATCGATGCGATGGGCGGCATTGTGAAAGCCGTGGAAGAGGGCTACCCGCAGCGAGAAATTGCCCGGTCTGCCTACGACTTCCAACGCTCGGTAGACAAGGGCGAGCGCAGCATTGTCGGTGTAAACAAATACGTCACCGAAGACACAACGAAGATTCCGACTCTCAAGATCGACAGCACGCCTGAGACGGAGCAAGTCGCTCGCATCAAGGATCTCCGTTCACGTAGGGACCAATCGACCGTCGACAAGCATCTCGACACGTTGCGCACAGCCTGTGGTGACGAATCACAGAACCTCATGCCGCTCCTCATCGAAGCTGTTAAGGACAATGTCACGCTCGGAGAAGTCTGCGACATATTCAGAGAAGTATTCGGTGTGCACACAGACCCGGCATATCTCTAGGTATGGGTGTTCGGGCAAAGCATGTATTTCGCTGGGACCTCGATAAGACGTACCTGCGAACCGAATTCGACTCGGTTCGCGACTTGTTGAATTCCGCATTGGAAAAAGCCAGCGACAAGCGTGCGTACCCAGGGGCGGCAGCCCTTCTCCGTTCGCTTCGCCAAACCGGAGATCATCGCATCTGCATTGTCTCTGGAAGCCCATCCCAAATGCGTGCCGTGCTAACGGCGAAGCTCGCGTTCGATGGAATCGAATTCGACGAATTCGTGCTGAAGAACAACCTGCACAACATCATGCGCTTTCGGTTTAGGGCGCTGCGCTCGCAGGTTCCCTTCAAGCTGGCAGCCCTTCTCGAAAGTCGAGCGGGCATCATAGGAGACGCCAAGGAAACGCTCTTCGGAGATGACTCGGAAGCCGACGGCGTCATCTACTCACTCTTCGGGGACATTCTCGCGGGAGTTGTGGACGAAGAGGAATTGCGCGCGAGTCTCGAAGCTGCCGAAGCATATCCGGATCAGATCAAGCGCACGATGGCACTCGCGGAGCACCTCCGCGGCAGCGGCGACTCGGTGCAGCGAATCCTCATTCACCTGGAGAAGCGCTCTCCTACCGAGAGCTTCGAGCACTTTGGCCAAAGACTCGTGCCGGTATACAACTATCTACAGGCTGCACTCGTCATGTACGAAGACGACCTCATCGACTGTCAACAACTGCTCTTTGTTATGCAAGACATGCTCAACAGCAACGAGTACGACCTGCACAGCCTTTCCAATTCGATGCAGGATCTCATGCGCCGGGGACGCATGTCTACGAATGCCGCATCCGGACTCGCGCTTGACTTGCAGGCCGCAGCTGCTGGAGCGGCCACGCCTGAGCGAGCCGAACACATAGAGCACATCTCCTGGACTTTCGCCGAGCGAGTCAAGGAACTCAATGAGACCAACCCGACCAAGTGGCCGAAGGAGAACCCTCGACTCGACTACGAGAAGCTAATTGCTGCCGAGTACAGCCGCAAGCGCAGCGACGCCCGATAGAGGCGCCGAGCATGCTTGCGATAGACACTGCATCGCCATCCTGCAGTGAGATTGGCTCCGTCGCCTGGCTTCGCGGAGTCAGACATTCCGACGAGAATGAACTCAGCAATGTTCTCAATCGCACAAGCCTCTGCGACAATGTCGACGATGCAGATTCTTAGATCTAGCTTGACCAACCTGACGACTCGCTCGACCGTGCTCGCCTTGGCAGCGTGGGCGCTGCCACCGGCAGCGGTGAGGACGCCAGCGAAAGTCCATGACGAATCGCTTCGAGATGACCACGGGCTGGGCCACGCCCGAACTCTTGTAGGACGACGTAGGTAGAGTCCACACTCCCCGGGTTGCCATCGCACCAAACGGTGACGCCGCCGCTGTTTGGTCGCAATACAACACACCAACGATCAACAACATCTGGCCCAATCACTACGACACAGACGGCGGCTGGGGCCCCCCCTATCCTTCTTGAGACCGGCGATGGTTCCGGGTCCTCCCCCCAAGTGGCTGTTGATAGCGCAGGAAACGCTACGGAGCAGTTCGACGACGGTACGAGGAAGAGTTTATGGGCGAACCAATACGATACCTCGAACGGCTGGGGTACCGCCGTGCTCGTTAAGTCTGATGATGTGGACAACGCCGGCGCACCAGGCGTGGGGTACGACAGTGATGATAACGCTCACGCTCTTTGGTGGCAGGGGGATGGCACCGCCTACAACATCCACACAAGCCGTTTCGTCACCAGTACCGGTTGGACGACGCCGCAGCTGCTCGATGACGACACCGGCGACGCGTTCGGGCCTAAGCTTGCCTTCAGTCCATTTGGCGATGACGGGTGATGATGTTGCTGGCAGGTGCGCATAATTTGCCAGAGTATAAGAAAATTGCGACGAATTGCCACAACGTGTGGCCTATCCGCGGCATGCGCGCCGCCGCAAGTGCGCAGCAGCACAAGCGTGCGAGTAGGCGCAAACTAGCTCAGAAGGCTATCAACAACTGATTTGACCAATGGAGCTTCAACTTTGCCTTTGTGCTTCTTCATCACTACCCCGATGATGCGACCCGCCATTTTTGTGTTGACCTCTCCCAAGTCTGCGATGACGGCCTGTACGGCTGCACGCACTTCATCCTCGCCCATGGGTTGGGGAAGAAATTGCTGGCAGAAAGCAATCTCCGCGTTGAGCTCAGCGACCGAGTCGACGCCTTTCTCGCCAGCCTTCTCGTATTCGACTCGAGCCTTTTCAAGAGACTTTTTGTAGGCTCCGATGACCTGCACACAGAGTTCGTCGTTCACCTCACCAGAAAACTCCCTGGCGGTTCGCCTCTCGGTAATCTTGGACCGAATCATCTTGATGACATTGGCCGTGGCCGAGTCTTTGGCCTTCATTGCGGCGATTTGCTGGGCCTTGAGATCTGCTTCGATGGACATGCCCCACCCTACCCCGACCTCGGCAATTCTCGCAATCGCCGGTGTTACGGGCGCTCGACTTGGGCCTCGATGACTCGAACGAAAGCGCTGCGCCGCGGGCGCTCGATCTGCAGTTCTCGGGCAAAGTCGCCAGCAACATGAGGGGTTGCACCGGATAGCCCCGAGTCGGCCAATGCGGCTATCAGTGCTTCGTCGTCCCATACTGGGAAGTGGGTCCTTCCTCCTGCAAACCAGGAGATCAGCGAAGACAGCTGGCGCGCGCCAACCACACGCAGCGAATCTCCTTCCAAGTAGTAGTCGGAGAGATAGAGCCCCGTGGAAAACGCGCTCATGAAGCCCGCAATGTTCTGCCGAATCTTCAAACCGGTGGGACCATCGAAATATGGCAGCAAGCCCTCGGTTATGACTGCCCCCCCTTGCTCGGATCCAAGTGACTAGCAAGCTCCAGCAGTGAACCGTTCCTCGATTCCGCGAGGGCATTGACCTCGACGATCGAATGCAGCTCGTCGAGTTTATGACCGATTCGCTCGCGCTTTGTATTGGCCATGGCTGGCAAGTCTGCCTCGACATAAGAGATATTCGGAAATCTGCGACGCATGCGAAGGCCAGGAGGAGAGAGACCTGCTGCGAGTTCCACCACTTGTCCCACCGTGCCCGCTCGAATTGCCTCCTGCAATAGATGATCGATGACGCGATGTCTGGCAAGAAGGGTCGATTCGAGATCAGCCTTCCCGGCAAGCGATAGTAGTCGATTCGCGGGAGCAAGTGCGTGGTAGAGCATGCGCCCTGTTGGCGTCGCCAGCTCGGGTACGGAGAGGCCATGCCGATACCAGGTGTGGGCCGTATAGTGGGCTGATGCGAGAAGTATCTGGGGCAGTCATAATGAAGCGCTCCGCGGAAACTCTCAGGATGCGTTCCAGCCTAGCCCGCAACGAGCAATCGGAAGAGGCGGTACTTCCCGTCGACCTTCTTGAAGTAGAAGAAGAGACCTGAGCCCATTTCTTCCCCGTCAACTTCCGAGGTCTCCGACCAACCGAATTCGCGACCCATCGTGGAATTCTCTTCGCCTTCCTTCACTACGCCAATACTGGCGGCTGTCTTCTTGGCGACTTCTTCGAGCACTTCCTTTGTGAGGTATACGTCGCCTAGAGACTCGAAAGTGCCTTAGTCGATTTGGTCATTCTCGCTGCCAATGAGCGTGAGGGTTCTCTGCCCCTTCATATCCTTGGCGGCGACAGCCTTCTGAAACTCGGGCCAGTACTGCTTCCAGCCAGCCAGTTCTGCCTCGCCCGCGGCTGCTTCGGCTCCTGGGCTTGTGGCGGCGGCGAGCTCCGCTGTCTTGGCAGCAGCGCCCGGAATTGAGGCGGCATCTATTGCAACTCTGGCAAAGGGATTAAGCGCATACTCTCCTCCGCAACCATCTCACCTCGACCGGGGTCGTCGTCCATTTCTCTCGGCGAAAACGCAGTCGTGCCATTGTCCTCTGCCTTCTTCGAGCTACCACAACCTAGAGCTAGAAGTCCGATGAGGGAGAGGAAGAGAGTATTTCGTAGAGTTAGTGTCAATGTCTTGAGAGTTCCAGATGTGGGTTCGAGAGCTGTGCGAAAGCCAGCCGGCCGGCATCGTGCTTCTAGCTCAGTGCAGCACCGGGCAGCAAGCAATTGGGCCCAATCAACTCGACTTCAGAGTGTGTCTTCCTCTCGCAAGAGCGCGTCGATATCCTCCATCTCTGCACGCTCTCGACGCGCTCTGTAGAGAGCCACCAAGCCTCCGATGACGAGCACAAAGACGACTACCGCGGCCCCGAAGACAACTTGCTGATGTTCGGCACTGTGCCCTCCAAGCGCACCGAGTAGAGTCGGCGCCCTCATCGGACGAGAATCCCGTCGATCCCACCGTCAAAGGCACTTGGCGACGGCAATACCGGTGAGCCGAGGGCAACAGACTGCAGCATTGCCGCCAGCAAGACAACAACGAAGACCGCCAACGAAGACCGCCAACGGCGCGGCAACACTCTTCGCGCTCAGCGTGGCGGGAAGTTGTTTCAGTGTATTTCGTACGGTGATAAGGCCCCCAAGTTAGAGAGCAACGAAAGCGGAGCCGACAGCGAGCTGCGCACCAATCTATGCGCTGGTGTGATAGTAGATTCCGACGATCGGAGCGAGCGCTGCCAGCATGAGACTTCCTGCCAGGACGCCAGAAGCAATGGCCAAGAAGAGGCGGCGACACCCGAATGATACGGCTGAGAGACGAACAATTCTCGACGACATTGAGACTTGGATTGCAAAGCACAAACCGACGGAGCCTTGCCAAAACTCTTCTTGGCAAGGCTCCGACTTATGCAGACAATCACTGGGATTTGCTTCGTGCTATTGAGATCGACGGGGCACTCGAAATCGACAATGGCGACGTTGAGCGAATTCTCCGTGGTCCCGCCATGGGCCGAGGAAATTTGCTCTTTGCTGGATCAGACGAAGACAGCGAGCGCACCGCCATTATGCTCACGGTGCTCAAAACCACCGCACGGCAGGGCGTCGACCTTCGCGCCTACCAGCACGACATCCTAGTGTATATCTCAGGTGGCATCAAACTCGAACGCCTCGATGAACTCTTGCCCGAAAACTGGGCGAAGAGTCGAAGCGGCGCCTAGCAGAGGCCCCGCCTGGGCGATACCTGTCCTTCACCGGGCGCTTACGGCAACACGGCTATGGAGAAGAACCACACCACGGGTGACGCTCTTGTCTCACTCGCCTCAGTCTTTGCGCTGGCAGGCTCCCCTCCCCTCCTTGCAAGCCTCTGGGAGGTTCCAGATGCTTCGACGCACGTGAGCCGAATCGTAGGGCCTGACGGACAAACGATTCTCGGTATGGGGAGATCTATCTTGAGGCCGCGTCCTGCGAATGACCACTGAGATGGGGGGCCTCATCGACCAACCCGCCATCAACCTCCGCGGGCAGCCACCGCATCTTTGCGTTGCTTGGCTTGCTCTCTGAGTTGTGCTCGCAACCCTTTGCGGAATTTTGGATGAGCAACTTTGATCAGTGCCTCCGCCCGCTGTCGCATGCTGAGGCCGTCGATATGTGCGACGCCGTACTCGGTCACGACGTACTGCAAGTCGTGCATGCCAGTGGTCACGATGTCGTTGTGATCCAGCTGGAACGCGATGCGGGAGACAAGATGTGTGGATCCGTCGGCGCCCTTTATCTTCGAGGTCGAAGGCAATGCCATTATCGCCTTGCCGCCTTTGGAGAGCATGGCCCCGCGAAAGAAGTCTTGCTGGCCGCCAATGCCGCTGTAGTTGCGACCACCGACATATTGTGCATTGGCCTGTCCAGCCAGGTCGACTCGCAAGGCCGTATTGATGGCCAGCATGTTCGGAATCTTCGAAATGGCGGCGATGCTATTAACGTTGTCTGCTGTCTGTGCTTCGAGCTTCTTGTTGTTGTCCATCCAATTGATCATCCTCTGGGAGCCCAGAGCGAAGGAGTACACAACGTTGCCGCGCACGGCGCCCGACTGGACAAGCCTCATAGTGCCATCAGAAATCATCTCACTGTGTATCTTGATATCCTTGCGCCCACTGTTGCCGAGCAGGCCGGCTACAGCATCGGGCACCAGGCCCTTGCCAAATTGCAGAGTCGGATCTCGGGGGATGAGCCCCATGACATGTTTGGCGATGCGAACATCAACTTTTGAGGGTCTTGAGGGATCAACCGTCGTGAGCTTTCGATCAGACTTGACCATGAAGTCGATCTTGGATTGGTGGATTCGAGTCGCGCCAAAGGTCCGAGGCACGTTTGGATTCACTTCCGCTATCACTGTGTTGGCTGCCTTGACAGCCGCCAACGTTGCTGCGGCAGTCGGCCCCAGGGATACGATGCCATCCTTGTCGGGTGGAGAAACTTGAATCAGTGCCACATCAACTGGCAGAGACTTATCTGCGATCATGCCGGGAACGCGGGACAAGTGCACGGGCACGAAGTCGCCTCGACCTGCGGCGATGGCATCGCGATTGCTGCCAGCGATGAAGACCGCGTTGGCGACGATGCCGGGAGTCTCGAAGAGTCTCTTGGAGGCAGTATTACTGAGGCTCACAATCTTGATTGGATTCTTCGGATCGAGATTTGCCTTCTTGCTAAGGGCGATAAGGACCGACTTGGCAACCGAGTGGCCAACCGGAATGAAGACGCTAGAGCCCGGTCGAATCTGCCCTGCGAGTTGGCCCGCGGTCCGATACGTCGGCTGCTTCTTGTTCTTGGTGGCAACAAGACGCTTCGCCCGAGAAGGTCTTGCCTTGGTGCGCTTCTTGGCCTTGGCCTTGCGAGCCGCCTTCTTCGCCTTCGTCACCGATGGACGGGCTTTGCGCACGCCCTGGGCATCTGCGCTCAGTGTGGGGCCAAAGGCAAATAGCAGCGTCAGGAAGAACACTGAGAGAGTTGAATTTAGCACCTTCACGAGTTGGTCAGTCCTTGTGCAAATCGCGAGCCCAATGGACTCCGATCCCCATAGCGAACAATTGCAAGCACTTAGTCGGTAGCACCCGAGCCAAGAGACCCTGCCTAGCCGGGAAGAGCATTAGCCAGGGAACAAGGGACATCACCTCTTGGGCTTGGTAAACGTGCCTAAGAGTCTGAAACCTAAGAGGCCCCACAAGGCCTGATGTTTGCGGGGTCTCGTGGATATGAAAGTCCACCGGACACTCGCTGCAGCAGCACTCCTGCTCGGCAGCCTACTCGCCAGCGATGCCGCCGTGGCCGCTCCGGGGCGACGCATAGCGAAGCCCGTCAAGTCCCAACGGGCCAAGGCTAAACGTCCCTCGGCAACCGCTGGTTCGCGAGCTACTGCCAAGCGCCGGAACACGAATTCGAAACCTCACGCTCTGGTCCTGCGCCCAAAGGCTCGCTCGGCCAAATCCATGGTGGGAGCCAAGGCCGATACCATCACGATCTCACCTCGCGCGGCTAAGTTACACGAGGCACTCACACAAGCGGTGGAAGCCAACTTCAAGAAGTTCCCCAACCAACGCGAGTTCCTTCCCAAGGAACGCACGGTCTATCACTCCATTAGACAGCAGACCCATCGCGACCTGTGGAAAGGCAAGTACAACGCAGAGGGAACTTCGATGATTGGCGAATGGATGGCAGGCGGCAAGTACGCAGGCATCTGGACGACGTCAAAGAAGGCTGGCTTGCATGGTGGCGAAGGTTGGTATTCCGATAAGGGAAATCGCGCGGTCAAGCTAACCCTCAAGAAGAAGGCACTCTTCATCGACCTGCAGGACCCGGCTCAGAAACAAATCTACAAGGACTGGCAAAAGCAGACAGGTCAGGACAAGTACGCAAGTCCAAAAGACCTATTTCAGACCATGAAGGGCCCAGACGGCACGCCATTGGCTAAGCGAGCCGGTGGTATTGGTGCTCCAGTACACGGGGACTTTCTGGTGCAACTGGGAATTGCGGGGGTGATTCACTACGACGTCTATGGTCAGGGCAATCCGGTTCTCCTGAATCCGCACGCGATTGAGAAGGTCGAGTTCTAGTCTCGACCTAGAATTCTTCTTAGTCGCAACTATGGAGAGCGGCCTAGCTAGTGCCCGGCCGATAAAGTCCAACTAGACGATTAGAGCCTGAATTCGGCTCTCTTTGGGTCTTCTTTGCCTTCCGGAAATATCGACGGTGGGGCGACGGTTCTATCGATTGAACTCGCTTGAAAGGACCGCCCCCATGCGCACCAGTACCGCCGAACAACTCCCGCTTGTCCCACAGATCAGCGGCCACAAACACATGGATGAATTGCGCGAAAAGAGCAAGATTATGGATCACTTTGAAGGTCGCCAGTGGAGAGGGTTTCATCACCATGCCGCGCTCTGCTCTGCGGCTCATGCTTTTCTTGCGCTCCGTCGAGCGCTTTTCCCCCCTGCGAAAACTGCCATGGACGCTCGCTGAGGTACGCCGCCAGCTGCAGCAGCTCCTTGTCAGGCATCGTGGCGAGTGCCCATTGTGTCGAACGGCCTTTGAGCTCGGTAGTC
>JAAEPE010000256.1 GCA_024222395.1 Myxococcales bacterium | reverse complement strand
TGCTTGGAATTCCGAAGTCGAGCTCGCATGTCCACGAGCACGGTGTGCACAAAGCCTGGATACTTGTAGTCCACTCCACCTGCGGCATATTTCCAACGCAAGTCAAACGCGAACCGGTCCACTGCCTCTCGATCGCTCAGCCCCTCTGCCCGCTGAAGCGCCATCACCACAGCGACAATTCTGGGCGGAACACAGCTCCGCCCTCGCTTGTGAAAGAGATCCGCGAACGCTTCGTCTGGAAAGATCCGGTGGCTTTCTCGCTCTAGCAGCGAATACACCGAGTTCTCTGGCAACAAATCCCGGCAAAAATCGCTGCTCGAACTAAGCAAGCTGCGCTGATTTGGCGTTCGTCCCAAGCGCATGCTCTGTCAGTAACCGCGCGCTCCGAAATGATCAATGTGAGGGCGAGAAAAACACCAGATACCTAGGTGGGCTCTACGAACTTTCCCCGGTTGTTTCTTGGGCTTTCCAGTCTTTGATCGAAACGATGATGAAGAGCCCCAACGCGACTACCAAGGCAATGTCCGCGACATTGAAGACGGGCCACTGGTGCTCCTTGTACTTCCAGAGAACGAAGTCGGTGACCTTTCCGAAGTAGATTCGATCGATGACGTTGCCGATTGCTCCACCGGCCATGAGGGAGAGCGCGACGACGAAACCGGTTTGATCATCTTCGGCCTTGTGCACCATCGAGACGATGGCCCCGATGGCCACGAGCGCGAGAATCGAGAGGAGAATGCGGCCATGCCCGAGATTTTCGAACATGCTGAAAGCGGAGCCTGTGTTCCAAGCAAGGACAAAGTCCCAGTAGCCCTCAATGAATACGCTCGGACCATCGCTAAAGTTGGCGCGCGCCCAATACTTGGTCAGCTGATCGAGCAGGATCGTGAGCGAGCCAATCCACAGTAGGAGCTTCCAACGTCTGGGCATGGGCACCTATGTAGCGCGCAAGTGCGCCAGGGGAAAGGCGTTCTCGCAATTTTGCCCGTTCGGGTGTTCAGTGCTGTGCAAATGAGCAGATGGTTGTCGTAGTATGTGGCCATGCAGGCTCCAGGCTACCTAAGCGCCCTCAATCCCGCTCAACGTCGCGCAGCCGAACATGGGGTGGGCGACGACGGGGCTGGGCCCCTACTCATCATCGCCGGCGCAGGCTCAGGCAAAACTAGGACACTAGCCCACAGGGTCGCGCATCTCGTGTGCACCGGCGCCGATCCCAGGCGCATTCTACTGCTCACATTTACTCGTCGCGCGGCGGCCGATATGGGGCGCCGCACTCAGCTGATCGTCAATCAAGTCGCAAAATCGCGAAAAGCCCGCAGCATGGGCGAGCTCACATGGACGGGTACATTTCACGCCATTGGCAATCGGCTCTTGCGCTTGCACTCCGGGGCCATTGGGCTCGATCCCTCCTTCACCGTGCTCGACCGATCGGATGCGGCGGACATGCTGGACTTGGTCCGCGGCGAGATGAAACTCGAGGGCAAGAGAAAGCGCTTTCCCCGCAAGTCAACGTGCCTTGCGATCTACTCACGGGTTGTCAATTCAAGACAGCCACTAGGAGATTGTCTGAAGCAAGCGTTTCCTTGGTGCGACGAGTGGGAAGACGAATTGCGCCTTCTCTTTCGTGGCTACACCGAGAGCAAGCAGGCACGCAACGTGCTCGACTACGACGACCTCTTGCTCTACTGGTACCACCTCATGCAAGAGACCACTCTGGCTGCGCAAGTAGGTGAGCGCTTTGATCATGTCCTGGTGGATGAGTATCAAGACACCAACGCGTTGCAGGCCGAGATCCTAGCGGCCATGAAGCCGACAGGGCAGGGGCTCACGGCCGTTGGCGATGATGCTCAGAGCATCTACTCCTTTCGTGCTGCAACCGTCCGCAACATTCTCGAGTTCCCCAAGCGCTTCGAGCGGGCTGCCGAGGTCGTTACTCTCGAGCAGAACTATCGCTCGACGCAGAACATTCTTGCGGCGGCCAACGCGATCATCGATCTAGCTCCGGAGCGATTCGCGAAGAAGCTCTTCTCCGAGAAGCCGAAGGGGCAGCGTCCACTCTTGGTAACGGCGGAAGATGAGGCACTGCAGGTGGACTATGTCGTGCAATCCATACTCAAGAATCGCGAGGGTGGCATCGATCTCAAAGAGCAAGCGGTGCTCTTCCGAACGGCCCACCATAGCGACGCGCTCGAAGTCGAGTTGGCACGGCGGAACATCCCCTTTGTTAAGTTTGGCGGTCTCAAATTTCTCGAAGCTGCCCACGTTAAAGACACGATCTGCCTGCTCCGGTGGGCAGAGAATCCGCAGGATAGTGTTGCCGCCTATCGAGTCTTGCAGCTCTTGGACGGCATCGGGCCTGCTATTGCCAAGCGCGCGCTGGCGCATATGGAGTCATTGGGCGAGCTTTCCGGAAGCCGTTTCGAATCACTGATATCTTTCGTGCCTCCCCCTGCCGCTCGGGAGGCGTGGCCGAGTTTGGTCAAGCTGCTTACGGAGCTAGCAGCCCCGAAGGCACCGTGGGGCGGGCAGCTTCAGGCCGTGATGGAGTGGTACCAACCGGTGCTTGAGAGTAACTATGATGCCGCCCATGTGCGCCTCGGCGACCTCGAGCAGCTCGAGCAAATCTCAGGGGACTACAGGAGTCGCGAGCGCTTTCTAACCGAGCTCACGCTTGATCCGCCGAGTGCTTGCGGCGATCAGGCTGGGCCTCCACTCTTAGACGAGGATTATCTCATCCTGTCGACGATCCATTCGGCCAAGGGGCAGGAGTGGGATGCTGTGTACCTTCTCAACTGCGCCGATGGTTGCATGCCCTCCGACATGGCCACCGGCGATCCGCAGCAAATCGAAGAAGAGCGGCGTCTCCTCTACGTAGCCATGACCCGGGCGCGTTCGCAGCTCCACGTCGTGCATCCCCTCCGGTTCTACGTGCGGACCCAACACCGCCACGGGGACAAGCATCTCTTTGCCCCGCTCAGTCGCTTCTTGCCAGCGAGTACTCATCGCCACTTCGATCGCACGAGCATGGGCCGGGGAGCCGTCGAGGATGGGCCGGCACTCTCGGCTGGCAAGACGGTGGATGTGGCGGGGCGCCTGCGCGAGATGTGGTAGCCGAGGTAGCATTGGTGCATGACAAGGCTCGTCACTCTCTCCTTTGCCCTCGTGCTCTGTATGAGTCTTGGGGCTAGAGCGGCCAGGGCCGAAGACTATGCACCAGGGCTCGACGCCGACTACCTCTGGGATGGTGGTGCGCTGCCCTTTGTCTATGCAACAACGGCCGTGGCGCTTGGACTGAGGAACTTTGGAAAGCCCGCCGACAACCCAACGTTCTTTCTCCAGAGCGAAGGTGGCGAGAAAGACGTCAGCAATACGATCCCCGAGTTTGTGGTGGTCATGTACTCGGCAAGGTTCGCTGGCGCAATTGCGGCCTCACCGCGGGCCCGAGCGTTGGCATCATCTAGAGGGCTTTGGCGAGGCAATGCAGCGCAATCGATTCTAGTTGCTCCCCAACGTGCACAACCCGGGGCTCACTCTCGTGACTCGTTGGTAAGAGCTCTCAGCCTGGAGGCAGTGGCCATCAGCCTGGAGGCAGTAGCCCCGATTCGAGGATCTTGATAGTACCCATGAGTGTGTGTTGAACGTTGTCGCAGCGTATTTGGTTATCGTAGACAGTAGTACGGAGGCCTCCGAATACTCGCTCTCGCTTGAGGATGTAGAACATATCCACTTCGTCGGCGAACTGAAGCTGCATAGAGGAGCGAAGGCCTTTGCGAATCGCATCGGAGTAACTCTTAGTGCGTGCCTTGTCTCCGGTTTCTTTGGCTAGAGAGTAGGCATCGATGAGGCTCTCGAGGTAGACGCCGGTTGCCGAGGCGTGCGGCGGCCCGTAGTCGTGTTCGGCGTCGTAGAATCGCCCCTCGGTATCGCGGTACACGGACGACTGCCATTCCTGCACATCCAAGAGCCAATCGTTCATTTCGAAGATGAAGTCTCGCAGCTCGGCACTCTTTGTCTTCTGCCAGACGAGGAAATAGGCCTGGGTGTGCCAGGGAATGAATGCCGGATTTCTCCTCCCCTTGACGGAGCTATCCAGATGCCATTGGCGGTACCAGGCAAAGCTCTTCATGATGCGAGTGAGCAGTGCGTTATCACCCGATTGCGCGTAGAGAGTGGCCCACAGAAGTAGCGCCTCTCCGGGGTAGAAATTCTGATTGTCGTTCCTCTCACTCGGCGTGTGAAAGGTCCTAAACGATCCGTCCTGCCTCCAGAGACCATCAATCGTGTGCAAGAGAGCGGCTTCCTGGGCCTGCCAACGCAGGCGCTGGGGGTGCTCGACGATGGCGAGGGCAGCGAGGGCAAGGGCACCTAGTTTGACCTTGCCCCGCAGCTTCACCAGCCCCAGAGCGCCGTCGGCCTCGTAGTACTTGCGCAAGTTGTAGTCGATGTTCTCGGCGCCTCGCGTCCAAAGCCCCTTGTCCTGTTCCGCGGACGCGAGCCTGCCGAGAGCAACGGTGGCCATGAATTGTCGAATGAGATTGTCTCTTCCCGGCGCTTCTCTTCCCTGGCTGGGCCAGTAGAGATAAGTCATGCGGCCGTCTTCGTGCAGACTATTGCGCAGCCATACCCCCATGGCATTAGAGAAGTTCTCAACTCCAGCTTGCGTCACAGACTGCAAGTCGACGTAGTCATTGCCCCGCTCCATGATGCGCGCCTTGCCGGTGCCAAGGTCGACAAGGATTTGTGAACCATGAAGCAGAGCTAGCCGGGTGTCTTCGCTTGGCATCTCCGTCGAAGAGAGCCCGAGCAACTTCCGGTGTGAGCGATTGCTCGCGAGTACCTCGCTTGGGCTGTGGAAAATCGGCGCCTCTGTGCCCCTCTGCTCCTTGAATCCGACGATGCCGCGATGAATGTTAGACAAAAGACGCCTCTTCAGGTCGCCCGCCTCCACAGACTCAGAACGCAGGACGACAAAGAGCTCGAGGGTGGTCGCCATTCGAACACCGCTACCGAGCTTCGAAATTGCGTCGCTCAGGGCTGTACCGATCGTTTTTCCGTCACCCCACGCATGGGAGAGTCGCTCGCCATTCTTGCGAGCGGCTAGATAGACGGCTTGGGCCGGAACTGCAAGAGAGGCCGGGGATGTCTCCGTATTGCCGGTCCAACGTTGCGCGCACCAAGCCGCGAGATCGGCGAGTACTACCTGATTCATGGCGAGGGTAGCGTGTACCTCACGCGGGAGATCCTTTGAGGGAGGGGAACGCTGCTCGCAGGCGAGGCTTGATGCGACAGACACCACGAGGACAAGAATCACTGTGGTCAGGGCTTGGTGTCGCGTTCTCTCCATGTAGGCTGCGCGCATCATGACACGGGATGAGCAACTTCGAATCTATTCGTGGAACGTCAACGGGATAAGGGCGTGCGAGAAGAAGGGCTTTCGCAAATGGCTCGATCGTTCGGAGGCATTTCTCGCCGGTCTACAAGAGGTGCGTGCAAGGCCAGAGCAGCTTCCACTTCGCCTCAACAAGCCTCGCAATTGGTTTCATCACATCGTCTGTGCCGAGCGCAAGGGATACAGCGGAGTATCGTCCTACAGTCGGGACGAGCCGGATGAGGTGAGCGTAGGCCTCGGCGTAGAGGCATTTGATAGGGAAGGGCGCGTTCACTTCGTCCGCTTTGGCAAGCTTCTCGTGGCCAACGTCTATTTCCCCAATGGAAATGGCAAAGACAGGGACAACAGCCGAGTGCCCTACAAATTGGATTTCTATCGCTGCGTCCTTGAGAGACTGGAAGAGGAGCGCAAGAGAGGGCTGCGAGTCCTAGTGATGGGCGACTTCAATACCGCGCACCGGGAAATCGACTTGGCTCGTCCCAAGAGCAATACAAAGACGAGCGGGTTTCTTATGGAAGAGCGGGTCGAGCTCGATCGCTGGACTGAGGCCGGGTGGGTCGACACGTTCCGCATGTTTGAGGATACAGGGGACCACTATACCTGGTGGGCTCAGCGCGGAGGGTGTCGTGAGCGTAATGTCGGTTGGCGTATTGACTACATATTTGCTGCTCCTGAGGCTACGCCCTTTGTCAAAGCGGCGCTTATCCAACCGAAAATCCTCGGATCGGACCACTGTCCGATTCGAGTCGACGTATCTCGTTGGATTCTCGAATAGCTGCCGCGGAGATTTCAGCCCGTGAAAAGGTGCCACGAGGGGCAAAGCGCGAAACAATATTTCCCGTACCGTCTATTCCGTACTGCACTTCTCGCTCAGCAGAATGTTCTCCCTCGCCACCATAGGGTGCTTATTGCATCAGCTAAATAACGGTCTAACTCTAGTTCTTTTGCCTTCGCAGCTTGCTCCGGTAATCGCGATGCAGGTCTGGGTATCTGTTGGCTCAGCCGATGAAAGCGCAAAGCAGGCAGGGCTGAGCCATGTCATGGAGCACATGCTCTTTAAGGGCACGGAACGTCGCGGCGTGGGGGAAGTCTCTCGCGACATAGAATCTGCCGGCGGTGAAATCAACGCCTGGACCTCTAGGGATAACACTGTCTTTCACCTTGTAATGCCCAGTCGCTTGGCGGATGTGGGCATCGACGTTCTCTCGGATGTGCTGCAAAACTCTCTCTTCGATACCGATGAACTCGAGCGTGAGCGCGAGGTAATCTTGGAGGAGATTCGCCAGGGCAAAGACGAGCCCCTGAGGGCCCTGGCGCAGAACATGTTTAGCGGTGCCTTCGAGCACCACCCATATCGAAACCCCGTCATTGGCAACGAGGCCACGGTCGAGAAATTCACTCGCGGCGACTTGGTGCGATTTCGCGATCGTTGGTACGGGGCTAGAAACATGGCGCTGGTTGTCTCTGGAGACTTTGACCCAGACACCATGAAGTCCAAGCTAGCCAAGAGTTTTGCCGGGCTTTCAGGCGGACCTAATCCCAGGAGGAGACGAGCCAAGGCAACAGCGCCCGTTGGCAAAGCTCTACTCAGTACCGGGGCTCTGAGCCACTCACAAGTTGCACTCGCGTTTCGCGCACCACGCGTCGACAGCCCTGACTGCGCGGCTCTGGATCTTCTGACAATTGCCTTGGGCCAAGGGGAATCGTCGCTACTCTCGTCGGAACTTGTACGAGAGCGTGAGCTATGCAGGAGCGCCTATTCCTACTTGCACGCCTTGCAGGACCACAGTCTCGTTGTAGTTGGGGCTGCATCTGACGCAGACAAGATGTCCAAGGCCCTCCCGCATCTCGGCCGCCTCTTGCAGCGAGTCCGCACTGAGCTCATCAGCGCAGAAGATCTTGCCAAAGCAAAGCGTGCCATTGAAGCCGACAAGGTGTACCAGCAGCAGACGGCCGAAGGGGCTGCTCAAGTCGCCGGGAGCTATTTGGCACTGACGGGGGATGCAGACTTTGAGCGTAGCTACTTGCGAAGGATAAGCTCTCTTACGGCGGAAGACTTGCGGGACGTGGCACTCCGAGTATTCGATCCCAAAAGTATGAACCTTGCTGCCCTTGTGCCTCCCAACAAGGCTCTTCTGCGATCGGCTGGGAGAGTCACAGCCGCGGGTCGCATGATGTTACTCATTCAGAAGGGAGTCGCGTCGAAACCTGCGAAGCAGAAGTCCAATGCGCGAAAGCAGCCCACTGTGCTTCGCCACCAATTCGACAACGGAATGAACGTGCTCATCAAGCGCGATACCTCGGTTCCTCTGGTTGCGGCTAGAGCGATCTGGAGCGGGGGGACTCTTCGAGAACAAGCCGCGAACTCGGGTATTAGCAGCATCATGGCGCAAGTCATCACTCAGGGCTGCGGGCGTATGTCGGCAGAGGAAATCATCGAGGAGATCGACTCGACTGCCGCATCTCTTTCGGGATTCAGCGGCCGCAATTCCTTCGGCTTGCAAGCTGAATGGCTGGCCGGGGATTGGAAACGGGGCTTGGATCTGCTGAGCGAATGCATGCTCTCGCCACACTTCGACGCAGCCGAGGTCGAGCGCAGCAAACGCCAGCAGCTCTCGCGTTTGCAATCTCAGGCCGATAGCCCAAGCCACCAGGTATTCCGGCTCTTTCAAGAGACCCTCTTTCGCAAACACGCGTATCGCCGCAACTCTCTCGGAACCGCCGATAGCATTGCGAGGGTTGATGCGGAGGCGGTACGTCGGCACTATCAGCGGCATTACCCGGTCTCGGCTCTTACCCTCTCCATTGTTGGAGATGTCGACCCGGAAATCCTGTTGGCGCGAATTGAGTCGCGCTTCGCCTCCGAGCCATCGACGCAAAGACCAGAGCGTCCTGCTGCCACTGAGATGCTTGCCTCTCGCCCCGCCTCCAAGAGAGAGGTCTACGGCTATATGGATCGCGAGCAAGCCCATCTCGTAGTTGGCTTTCCTGGCTTGCGCATTAACGACAGAGATAGGTTTGCCCTCGAAGTGCTAACCACGATCCTTGGTGGGCAGGGCGGGCGTCTCTTCTTGGAGCTTCGCGACCGCCAGAGTCTCGCCTACCAGGTGGGGGCCTACTCCCTCGAGGGGCTCGATCCTGGCTATGTGGCGATCTATTTGAGCTGCGCTCCAGACAAGATCGAAGACGCGATACGCAGCATCCATACCGAGATTGAAGATCTCCTAGCTCACGGCGTAACCCCGGAAGAACTCGCAAGGTCGAAGCACTACTTAGTGGGTACGCACGAAATTGCTCTCCAGCGGCGCGCGTCTGTTGCCGCAGCTCTGGCTTTTCATAAAGCGTACGGCTTGGACTTCGGAGCGCACACACAATACGCAAAGCGCGTGGATGCTGTGCGGAACGCTGACGTGATGCGGGTCATAAGACGCATCTTCGACTTGGAGCTCGCGGTGACTGCAACCGTGAGCCCGCTGGCGGCCAGCCCGGAAGCCGAGCGGCGAATGCGCGGCGTAGTTCGCAAGACTCGCAAGACCCCAAAGGCCCGAAGAACTCGGGGCAAGAGAGCAGGCTCCAAGCGGTGAGTCGCTCTTCTGTCTCAGCTTCGGCAGGGGCCAGGCGTTCGGTCCTGGGTTACGGCCACGTTTGTGGAAGCTTGCTCTTAGTATTCCCGCTCTTTCTCGCGTACGAACTGGGACTCCTGCTTACTCCTGCCAGCAATGGAGTCGATTTCACTTCTCGCCTCATCTTCGATGCCGTAGAGCGAGATCCCCAAAACTATCTGCTCGTGCACCTACTTATGGCTGTGGCATTCTTGCTGCTGCTCCACATGCTCCACAGGCGAGGTATTCTCGAACTCGAGCGCATTTGGCCGGTCGTTCTCGAGTCTTGTATCTACGCCCTCACCCTTGGCTGCTTCATTATCTTTGTGATGGATAGCTTGCTCGGTCTCGAACTACTGGCGGTTGGTGGCAGCGCACAACTTGGCAACGCTCTCGTAATATCGTTGGGAGCTGGCGTACATGAGGAACTGGTATTTCGCCTTGGGCTGATGGGAATCGGAGGCCTACTTCTCACACGTCTCTTCGCTCGACCGGGTGCCGCCATATTCGTGGCCGCTGTGCTCTCTTCGCTTGCATTTGCCATGGCACATCACCTGGGGGCCGCCGGTGAGCCATTTGAAGTTGCGCTCCTGGCGTATCGATTCATCGCCGGGCTGGCCTTCGCCGCAATCTTCTACTACCGAAGTCTTGCCCACGCGGTCTACAGCCACTTCCTCTACGATCTCTATGTGCTCGGGGTGGCACATTGATCGCTCTCTACATTGGCATCGCCGGCGCTCTTGGGTCGATGTGCCGCTACTGGATGGGATCGTGGGTGCAGGGCATGGTCGGCGCACGAAGCCAATTACCACTGGGAACACTGGGGGTGAACGTGCTCGGCTCGCTTGCGATGGGAGTCTTGGTTGCTGTCTTCGCGAGCCGCGGAGAGCTGGATTCACGCTTGCGTATGGCACTAGCCGTGGGCTTCTTAGGAGGCTTCACCACCTATTCTTCGTTTGCGCTCGAAACAGTGGGCCTACTTGAGCAGCGCAACCTGCATGTCGCGGCGCTCTACATCTCGCTCACACTCTTCACCGCTGGGTTCGCTTGCTATCTCGGATTGCTCCTTGGGAGACGCCTGTAGTCTCAGGGGGATCCAAGCGGATCCAAGCCCATCTGTGTGGGGATGTTCTCCCCATGTGCGCAACATAGGTCTACCCAATAGCCGCAACTTACCGTGCAGCATGACACCTACCTTTACCGACCTCATCCTCCTCAAACTGCTGTAACTCTAGTTGCTTGAATCATCGGCACGATCGTTGAGGAGTCAATGGCTTGCTATCATCCTCAGTACCTCGTAGCCCTGGGCCTAGCTTGAATCCGTCGCCGGATTCAGGCTAGCGCCCGACGATGTCGTGCAAAGCAAAAAGTCAAGGAATCGTCAGCTTGCCAGGCGACGCGTTGAGGCTCAGTGGTCTGTTTGATGTCGGAGCGGTGGCTTTCGTGCGCTTTTTGTTGAGCGAGGAGAAACTCAAGACGCGGCAATGCACTACATGTAGTGGGTGAGGTCTTAGACTGGCGGCTGCGGCTTAGGTCATTGTATCTATCCGGTGCTCTGAGATGAGCAAGTGCCTGTACCAGGAGTTGCTTGCGCGGGAACG
>JAAEPE010000255.1 GCA_024222395.1 Myxococcales bacterium | reverse complement strand
AACGTCGAGGGCTCCGTCAAGAGCATGAAGGCCGCCGTCGTCGTCGGATCCGTCCTCACCGTTGCCTGCCTCGCCGCCGTCTTCGGAGTGACCATCCTCGCCAACGAGGTCTCCAAGGAGGTCAAGGTCTCCAACGGAGTTGTCACCAGCAAGGCCGGAAACACCGTCGTCACCGCCAGCTCTGTCATCACCGAGAACGTCCAGGGAGAGGTCGCCACCGTCGCCGTCGAGGGACTGACCTTCGCCGCCAACGTTGTTGTCAACAGCGGTGCCTCCACCTTCATCCTCGGAGATGACGTCGTCTTCGCTGTCACCACCACTGGATCCGAGCTCGCCATCACCGAGGGAACCATGCTCGCTGAGTTCTACAACGGCGCTGCTGCCCCTGCCAGAAACATGTCCGGTGTTAAGGATGCCTGGAACTGGGTCAAGAGAAAGGTCAACGTCTTCACCGCTGCCGGATACAGGGTCGGTAAGGACATGATGAACGCTGCCCTCGACTACGTCTTCGGACCTGCTGAGGAGACCAAGTAAATTCTCACCGCACTGCGCAACCCAAGTTTAATATAATATAGAGCGAAAAAAGAAAGAACGATTCACAGTGGTTGGCTCCTGTGTCTCCCGTTGTGCTTTTCGTTTTGGTTCTGCCGTGGATCCGGGCGACCGTCTTGCAGGACCACCCTGACGCTTGCGGGCGCAAAGATGGCGAGGACGAAGAAAAGCGCGTGGCATGGGTAGGAAAAGAAACAGAATGGTAGCGGTGGCAGTGGTGGTGCCTTGGTCTCTTTTCAAGCAGTAGAGTCCTACTTCTATATTATAAGCGTTTTGTGCATGTAGTCAAACTTAAGCAAATGACTTACAAGAATCTGTCGGCAACAGCGTCGAGGGCTCCAGCGACCATACCGGCCTTGAAGGAGTTGTAGGCGAAGGTGAGGGCCGCCATTCCGTAGGTTCTGACGAGGTATCTGACCACGGTCCATCCGACCTGAGCGGCGAACCAGAAGCATGGTGGGCAGCTCAAAGATCTGGAGGCGACCTCTCCGGCTCCAACAATGTTGGCCAAGACAGAGTCCTTGAAGAACATAACCTCGGCTCCGTTGACAATCATGTCGTCGCAGAAGTACATCTTTCCGTTGGCGACGGAGACGACGGCGTTGACGGCGGCAGAGACCTCGACTCCGTTCTGGGAGATGGTAGCGCGGTGAGCACCGGTGCTGTCAGCCTGGGTGGCGACAGAGCTGGCGGTGACGACGGTGTTTCCGGCCTTGTTGGAGAGAACTCCGTTGGAGACCTTGACCTCCTTGGAGACCTCGTTGGCGAGGATGGTCACTCCGAAGACGGCGGCGAGGCAGGCAACGGTGAGGACGGATCCGACGACGACGGCGGCCTTCATGCTCTTGACGGAGCCCTCGACGTT
>JAAEPE010000254.1 GCA_024222395.1 Myxococcales bacterium | reverse complement strand
GTGTCGGATTCGGTACCCGGCCTCCTCCGGGTGGCCTCTAGCTCCTCCTCGGAAACCTCCCGCACCTTCGTCGTTCGGCGCTGACGCCCCTGTGGTACCTCGCCACCGTCCCTGCTCGCTTTCAGGTCTCCAGGTGCCGCTGGCATCACAACTGTCGAGCGGGCAAGACCCTTCGTTCGCGCGGTGTGATCTCTCATGGCGCATTCGAGAGTCGAGATTATCCGCGGGGCATTGCGAGCCCAAGCTGCGGGATGATCGCCAGGAAGCTCGATGAAGTGCCGTAGCCCCTGAGATCGGGCTCGTTCGCACAGAGACATCTGTGCCGTATCTGAGAGGCAAAAAACAATCGGAACGATTAGGCGTGATCGCAATTCTCCAGCCCAACGTAGAGCGCCCTCTGCTATGGACATGAGCACCGCCCCTGGTCGCGCCGCCACAGCATGCTTGCGCGCCTCCTCGATCGTCGAAACCAAGGCAACGTCGAAGTGCGAATTGCCAGCGAAACTGCGGTGCAAGGCGCCGCGCACTCGCGGCTCAGGATGCATAGCGAGTATCGTCGGCGGCCCCCCCTGAGGATGAGTACCTGTCCTTCTTACATCCATGACTCCCACACGATAGCAATCGACACATTGCAACCAAGCCTTCACTCAGAAGTGAGCGTCTCTAGCACTTCGGCGACGGCAAGGACGGCTTGGTCGACGTGCGCTTGCTGGGTCTGCCAACCGCAAACCGAGATTCGCATGACTCGCATACCGCGCCACGTCGTATTGCCGAACCAAGCCCGGCCGTCGGCGCGCAACGCAGCTGAAACCGCATCGGTGCGCTCATCGTGTCGACCATCAGCAGCCAGAAAACGAACCAAGCCCTGATTGAGGGTTGGAGCGTGCAATAGATCGGCACCTGGCAGGGCCGCAATCTCCGCCGTCAAGCGGGCTGCCAAGACGGAGCAGCGCTCTACGATCTGCGCAATGCCCTCGCGTCCGAGAGAACGAATTACCGCATAGGTTGGCAGGCCACGGGCGCGCCTCGACCACTCCGGGTTCCACTCATTGGGCTCTCGGCCGCCCGCATCAATCAAGTAGCTCGCGTCCATGGCCATGCTCGCGTGATGTGCCTCGGCATCTGCGACGAAGGCATAGCCGCAGTCGTAGGGCACGTTCAGCCACTTGTGACCATCGGTTGCCCAGGAGTCGGCCTTTTCCACGCCGGCCAAGAGGTGCGCATACTTGGGACTCACACGCCCCCAGAGACCAAAGGCTCCATCAACGTGAACCCATGCACCATAGCGATGGGCGATCTCGCAAAGCACTTCGAAGTCATCGCAGGTGCCGGTATTGAGATCTCCGGCTTGCAGACAAACGATCGTTCGCGCCCCCATTTCAGGTTCGCTCGCGAGAGCAGCTTCTAGCGCTCTCGGATCGAGCTTGCGCTCTGGGTCCAGAGCTAGCCGCTCGATGATGCCCGTACCTAGCCCGAGAAGCCTTAGCGCGCGAGCAAATGTCTCGTGATGGTGTTCTCCGCTCAGAACTCGAAGCCTTGGTGCTCCCAAGAGCCCTTCTGTCCCAACGTCCCATCCCGCCCTCTCGAGTAGCCGATAGCGGGCAGCGGCAAGACCGGTGACATGTGCCATTTGGCAACCAGTGACAAGGGCGAAGGATGCGGACGCCGGAAGATCCAGTAGCTCTTTAAGCCACGCCCCGCAGACTTCGTCCAAGACCCCCATCGCCGGACTGCAGGCAAATCCACCAGCATTCTGGTCCCACACACTCGCTAGCCAATCGGCGGCCTGGGCGGCTGGTAGCGCTCCGCCAATCACCCAGCCGAAGAAGTGTGGCCCCGCCGTGTGCAAGAGGCCGGGCTCGCACTCGCTCACGAGAGCTTTGATTACTTTTTCTGGCGCAAGCGGCGATTGCGGAAGGGCCCGGTGCAGAGACGCTCGCAGCTGTTCCGCAGTGGCCGTCGGAGAGACAGCTCTGGTCTTGAGGGACTCGGCATAGTCGCGCGCGTGCCCCGCGACCATTTCAAATAGCGTGTCTGCACTCATGGCAGCGTTCTACCAAGGAGCGTGCATCATCTTCCGGTCTTTCTTGCTGGAAAGCCTGAAATACGTTGCCCCTCCCTCCGGCCTCGATAGCTTCCCTACCAAGGTCTCGCCGCGGGGCGAGTTGCAAAGCATGAAGGTCAGAAGGCCCACACGATGAAAGTCCCTCGACCATCCGGAAGGAGCCTGAAGCGCTCCGCGCTCGCTCTTTCCCTCCCCTTGCTGGGCTGCAGTACCAACAATGCCCTTTTTCTGCGGTAGTGCATCATTCTTTCTGTAGATTGGCCGCGGCGTAAGCCGCAGGCCATGGTTCATCCTCCTTTTCACCACAAAAGAAAGGATGACAGAAACCATGACCCACGATTTTGAACGTAACGGATTACAGGCAGTATTAGAAGTTCTCGGGCGAGAAGGATTCTT
>JAAEPE010000253.1 GCA_024222395.1 Myxococcales bacterium | reverse complement strand
TTTCGACGCATCGAGCGTTGGATTGAAGGGCCGCGAGCCCAACGAATACGCCGTAACTCTCAGCCCATGACTTTTGACAAGTTCTGGCGAAAGAGCCTCAAGCACGTCGCCTTCATCGCAATGTCGGCTGCAGTGGCCCACATTTTCATCAGCTACTTTGTCTCGCTGCCCAAGCTCTGGGAGATGATGCATGAGAGCCCGCTCAAGAACATCTCGGCATTTCTCTGGGTCTTCACCCTCACCGGCATCATGTATTTCAACTTTGCTTGGTTCCGAGAGCAGATGTGCATGATCATATGCCCCTACGGCAGGCTGCAATCGGTGATGACCGACCTCGATACGATCATTATTGGCTACGATGAGAAACGCGGCGAGCCAAGAGGCAAGAAGGCCGATGCCAATGCTGGTGATTGCGTCGATTGCTCGCGTTGCTTCACGGTCTGCCCAACAGGCATCGATATTCGCAACGGTCTCCAGCTCGACTGCATAGGCTGTGCGGCCTGTGTCGACGCGTGTGATGAGATCATGGTGAAGTTAGGTCGCAGCCCCGGCCTCATTCGGTACGATTCCATGCGCGGCCTCAGCGGCGAGAAGAGGGAATTCTGGCGTCCTCGTCTCGGCCTCTATGCATTCCTCGCGATCCTCGGTCTAGCTGCTGCGTTCTTCTTCGGCGTTCGCTCTCACCAGGTCTTCGAAGCCAATCTGATGCGCCTTGGTGGTACGCCGTACTTTCTCGAGGATGACGGCCGTGTTCAGAACCTCTTTGAGATCCACGTTGTCAACAAGAAGGATGTGCCACACGTCTACGAGATCAAACCGTCTCTCGATGATGGTCTTGAATACGTCATCGCGATTCCAACCCCTACTCTCAAAGGGGGACAGGGTATGAGAGTCCCCATCTTTGTCTACAGCCCTTCGGATGTGACAGTGAAGACGATCAATCTGGACGTGAGCCAAGATGATACCGAAGAAGTGCGCCATGTAACTGCTCCGTTCCTCAGGCCGCATTAAGGATAGACTTGGTCCTATCGACCAAGCTCATACGGTCCAGTGCCCTGGTGCTTCACATCGGAGCTAGGTGCTTGGCACTGTGCGAGGACTAGACCGTCGAGCGAAAAGAATGACCGAGGATGGTGAGTTCTGATTTTTCGAGTGCAAGGCGCGAATGAGAAATTTACCGGGGCAAACGACGAAATGAGCAACGCTGCAATCGGGAAAGCAGAACCATCAGACCGATCATTGTTTACACTCGGCGGTCTAGTTTGACAAACGCTCTGGCTTGACGAGGCCCGCCCTGACATTCGAATCTTGCAGGATGAGTCAATCAGGCCCAAGCGGCACGCACTACAGCGACTATCTGCAGCTTGGCGAGCTGCTCGACGCCCAGGAGCCCCGCAGCGGGAAGGATGGGGAGGCGGCTCACGACGAGATGCTCTTCATCATCATTCACCAAGCATATGAGTTCTGGTTCAAGCAGATTCTGCACGAAGTCGGCTCTGTCCTCCCACTATTCAAAGAACAAACACTCGACGAAGCTCGCATGGGATTCATCGTTGCGCGCCTAGGGAGAACCCGTTCTCGGCCATCGCGCGGATCGATATCCTCAAGACTCTGCAGGAGCGTTGCGCGGATTTGGGAGTGAACATGCACTTCGACCACGACGTTGACGATGTGCAGAGCCTTAAGAATTGTGACTTGCTCGTTGGCGCCGACGGCATCACGGCGCACTTCTCGATTGGCTCGGGAACCAAGCTTGCTGCGTACGACTGCATGACGCGAAGCGGTCGAGGCGACATGGATTTGCTTCGCGAACAAGACCGTGAATTTGTCGAGGCTTACGATCGCGCGCGCGATGCAGCGGGTAGCTAGAGATGCCTTCCGATGGGGATGGCTCTCTCGGTTGGCCTGAGCCAGCGGGCTGGCCAACTGATACCAGTCGCGACCAGCTCATTGGCGACTGGTATCTATATCAGCGCAAAGGCGGCCATCGCACAAGTACCGACGATCTGATCACCGCTTGGTACGCTGTACATCGCACCCCAATCTCTCCGAAGAGGTATCTGGACTTGGGGTGCGGTATCGGCTCGGTGATGCTCATGGTGAGCCACAAGCTACGCCCCACGAGTGTTTGGGGGGTGGAGGCTCAGCCTCAGTCATTCGCGATGGCGAGCAGAACCATTGAAGAGCTTCCAGAAAACACGTGCGAGTTTTCCCTGGAGCACTCCGATTTTCGCAGTGTCGACTTCGGAGATAGCACGTTCGACCTCATCACAGGCTCCCCTCCATACTTCCCCCTTGGCACGGGCGTCCTCCCGGATGATGCCCAGCGACGAGCTTGTCGCTTCGAAGCTCGAGGAGGCGTCGAAGCGTATTTGCAGGCGGCAGATCGAGTTCTAAGCGCTGTAGGACGACTATACCTGGTCTTTCAGACCCAGTGGACAAGCCGAGTGCTCGAGGCTGCGGACGGTACGGCGTTGAGTCTCACTGGGCAGGCTGATTTCCTCATGCGCAGTGACCGAGAACAGCCATTTCTGAGCGTCTACGAGTTTTCCCGCTCTCCTGTAAAAACGCTGCATCGCTTCTCATGCCCCGTGCGCGACCATCAGGGAGAAGTGAGCGAAGGGTATCAGGCCATCAGGAACGAACTCGGCCTATAGAACTACCAACAAGCGCGATGGCACGTTGTGCCCGAGTGAGTCGCAAAGCCATGGATGGCGATTGGATACGGAGATGGGTTGCCAACCGGAGCCGTCGAACGGCTATTGGCGACAAAGCGAGATTTCGAAGTCCGTTGGTTCCGGGGATCGCACGACAGGGGCTGCCTTTCGCGACGGGAACGATGATGCACTGGTCCCGACCTGCGATTTTGGTGCAAAGAGTTGGGGCCTAGACCGCCGAGCGTAAACAATGATCGGTCTGTTGGTCCTGCTTTCCCGATTGCAGCGTTGCTCATTTCGTCATTTGCCCCGGCAAAATCCTCATTCGCGCCTTGCACTCCAAGAATCAGAACTCACCATCCTCGGTCATTCTTTTCGCTCGACGGTCTAGTCACCCCGATGTTGGCAGAAGCTGAAGCCCCGACCCAGGGTCTTGTGTAGGCAAGAGTGAGACACCATGCCGTGATTTGCAAGGGCTACGGTGAGCGGAGCTTTCCAGAAAACTCTGCACTATATCCCCTGTGAGTTGAGGGTTTGCCAGGACCCCATCGTTCAGGGCTTCATCGCGATTGAAGCTGCCAAGAACACCAGGACTCTGGGCAGTGATGGCAACAAAGTCCCCTTTTTCTGCGTGATCTGCGAAGAAGCCAATCTGATAAGGGGTGCAGCGGGCAATCAGTCAGCCCAATGACATGGAAAGGAGACCTGGCGAAGTGGAGAGGGCGTCGCGAAGGCATTGCGCGACTTCGGCAACGTGAATGCCAACTTGCATAGCCTGGCACCTTGTAGTCTCGCTAGCGTGGTCACTCGCCATTCAAGTTTGTCGCGACAATGGCCGATGTGCTGGTCAAGGAAACAACGAATGGCACGAAGCAATCAACGAGAAGCAACAATCGGCTGGACCGTTTGTCTAGAAGACGAGAACGGTGCGCTGCACACCTGCGAACTGCGTGACGTCTCAGACGATGGGGTCTTCGTCTTGCCGCTACCAAACAACAACGGTTTCGAACCCGGGCAACGAGTTCGTATCCTGATCCAAGCCGGTGACGTTAAACTTCACGTGGGCGGAGAGGTGCGTTGGGTTGGTGCCAGTGACGCTCACGAGGTCGATGGCTTTGGTGTGAAACTCGACGACATGCCAAACCCTGTCGCCTCAGCATTGGGCCTTGGACACAAAAGTCGAGCCAAGAGATTCGCCGGCTAGAGCTCCAATCGCGAGAAAGCAAGGCTATTCGCGAGCCGAACATTATGGTAGCCAGAAGGCACAAACCCAAGGTTTGGGCTTTACCATGACGCCAGAAATCACAGTTACCGAAGTCGCCCAAGACAAATTCTCCGCCGCCCTTGCAGACGAGCCTGCCGACGCCGGCATTCGTCTAGCGGTACAGAAGCTCGATCAGATCACTCTCCGCTATGAACTTGAGATCGTCTCTCCAGACGATTTGCAGGAGGACGACGTCGAAGTGCTGGCTGGTAAGGTGAAGTTCTGGATCGGTCCACGCAGTGCGCTGCTAATCGACGGGGCCACCATCGACTACCTGCAAACTGGCGCCAGTGAGGGCTTCAAATTCATCAATCCAAACGACCTACGATACAAGCGGTGGGATGCCCCGATTGCGGCACGCTTTCAGAAGCTACTGGAGGATGAAATCAACCCGGGAATCGCGTCCCATGGCGGAGTGATTATCCTCGTTGACTACACTGATGGCGTCGCCAGGGTGCACATGGGAGGCGGTTGTCAAGGATGCGGGCAGGCTGGCGCCACCTTGCAAGAGGGCGTGGAAGCGCGAGTGAAGGAAGTCATCCCTGAAATTCGTGAAGTCATCGACGCCACAGATCACGGCCTCGGCGAAAACCCCTACTACTAACTCCGTCGATGAGCCTAGAAGAAATCATAGAAGCTGCCCTCGAAGACGAGTTCCAGCCAACTCACGTCGAAGTCCTCAATGAAAGCCACAAGCACAATGTAGCCCCGGGCTCCGAATCACACTTCAAGGTGACACTCGTGTGTGCGGAATTCGAAGGCAAGACACTCATAGCTCGGCACAGGGCAATCAACGCCATTGTTGACATGAAGGGGCGTGGCATCCACGCCCTCGCGCTACACGCCTACGCGCCAAGTGAGTGGGAGCCAAACGACGCGCTTTCGGAAAGCCCCGATTGCCACGGCGCCCCGCCGACCAAGGGACATTCGTAGCGGAGACGCCGTCCGCGCCCGCCGCAAGCAGCAAGAGCCGGCCCCGAGGAGGTCCTGAGCTCCACCCGATATGCGATGAGCCCGCCTAGTCTCATATGAGACGGTCGGATCTGAGGCCCTCAAGCTGTGTCAGAGGCACATATGGGCCGCTAGACGAGCCTCGGGGCGCTTTGATCACGCTGCAGCTTCTCGCGGTGCCCAAGCCCTATCGACATGAGGGACGAGAGCGAGGTGACCATGCCCTTGCGTTCTTTGTAGCTAATCTTCAGGAGGTCCGCGTCACTACACCGCGACATAAGGTAGTCATCGCTGGTCCGAAGCTCGTCGACGAGCCCGAGTTCAAGAGCTCGCGTGCCAGGCCATGTCTCCCCGGTTGCCACTCTTTCTATGTCGAGCTCTGGCCTGAGGGCAATGATGAAGTCTTTGAAGAGCGCGTGCGTATCTTCGAGGTCGGCCTGCATTTTCGCTCGCCCTTCATCGTCGTTCTCTCCGAAGACAGTGAGAGTGCGCTTGTACTGACCTGCGTACAGCATTTCGTAGTCGACGTCGTGCTTCTTGAGTACCCGATTCACATTTGGCATCTGCATCACAACACCGATCGAACCAACGTAGGCAAAGGGCGCCGCAATGAGCTTGTTGGCGACGCAAGCCATCATATAGCCACCGCTTGCCGCGACCTTGTCGACGGCTATTGTCAGTGGGACACCGGCATTACGTATGCGCTGCAGTTGTGATGCAGCTAAGCCGTAGGAGTGAACAAGCCCACCCCCGCTCTCCAGAGTAACCAGTACTTCGTCATTCGAAGTCGCGACGGTAAGAACCGCGCTGATCTCTTCTCTTAGCGATGCAACTGCGCTCGCGCGCAAGTCACCGTCAAAATCAAGAACGAAGAGGCGAGTCCGTTCATTCGCGCTAGCGATTGCCCCTCCCCCATTCTTAGCCTTTTTCTTAGAACTCTTGTTCTCACTCTTGTGCTGTTTGCGAGCGGCTTTGTCGAGTAGCCGCAAGTCCGCGTCACTTGCAAGAACCGTCGAGAGAGTCTTCTCCATGTCCTCGTAGCGCTTGTTGAGATGCACAATCTCCAACTTGCCCTTCGCAGGCTTCCGCTGTCGAACAACGATGCCCACAATGCCGGCGATAGCCACCAAAATTGCTACGACGATTGTGATGGATTTGGCGAGGAAGAGACCGTAGTCCGCTAGGTATTCCATGTCGACGCAGCATACGGGACGCCTTCTTCGCTAGCCTCGTCGTGGCGGCAGCACTTGCCTCCGGATTGCCTGGTTGCCGCCCGCCAACAAGCCTAAGCCGCCAAAATCACTGAAGTTTAATGGCGAACCTAGCTAGAACGAGACGGAACAAGCATTGCTAATTGCTACGTCATGGCAGCATCTCTTCGGCAGGACCTCCGCTTTCTAAGTCTTTTGCTCGTAGCGGGCCTTGCCACAAGCTGCTCACCCGACGACTGCACGGACGGGGCCGACAATGACGGCGACGGACTCATCAATTCCGAAGACCCAGGGTGCGAGCTAAACGGCGACCTCGAGACCCCCGATCCAGTTCTGCCCGCCAGCTCAGACCGGGAGGACAACGACGGAGGCGGACTCAGCGACCTCGACGACCCGGGTTGCGACTTGGCCAGTGACGACGACGAGGCAGACCCGGTGATGCCCGCTTGCCGCGATGGCATCGACAACGATGGCGATGGGCTCATCGAGTACCCCCACGATC
>JAAEPE010000252.1 GCA_024222395.1 Myxococcales bacterium | reverse complement strand
TGCAAAACAATCTCGACCGCATGGATTATCCTACGTACAGGAAAGAGGGGCTGCGCATCGGAAGCGGCACCGTCGAATCCGCCAACTACCATGTCACCGGAGCAAGGCTGAAGCTCCAATAAATGCGCTGGACGGAGCGGGGAGCCCGCGATATGGCGCTACTGTGTGCCGATCTCTTTAACGGACGTTGGGAGGCCACAACCCGGACGCAGATGGCGGCATAGCCCGGCATAGCCCCCACTTTCAGGAACTGCACCCCGACCACATCACCGGACTGTACAATGGGTGTGAGGCGAGGGTAGCCTCTATCCTCACTAGCTCATTTCGGAGCCGTTGGGTTTCAATAATCAAGACTTCAGTATCCTGATCGAATTCATCAGCCGTCACGACGAAGGGGACGCCCTTGCGTATCCAACCCTTCGCAGTTGAGGGTGGGATTTCGAGCTGTGGGAACAAGTCTGGGTCCCCGGACTTCCAAATTGCCCGTTTCAGTCTGTGATCGTAATTGCGATACACCCACATTCATCGATGCTAACGCAAGGACGAATATTGAGCTGACCTGCGCGTAAATGCTTAAGTTGACAGCAAGGTTGTCCGTTAGACCCGGGTGATATGGCGTCCCACCATGGGCATCTTTGATTTCCTCAGCCGGGGCGGAGCTAGGGGTGCCGGTGATTCGCTCTCACCGCCTGATGGGTTTTCGTCGTGGAAGGCTGCAATCGACGATTCGGTCGCGGCACGTCACGAGGCGTTTGGCTGGAATCGGACCGGTCTCGCCTAACCTTCGACTTCGAGGAATCGCC
Source organism: Myxococcales bacterium (assembly GCA_024222395.1). Classification (GTDB taxonomy): domain Bacteria; phylum Myxococcota_A; class Polyangia; order Haliangiales; family Haliangiaceae; genus NORP324. Next base: position 6,043 of record JAAEPE010000252.1, on the reverse strand, counting down.
GCTTCCTACGTTCGGGGTGAGCCAACCTGGCCAGCCACGCTCTTGCCGTCGTTCTGTCAGATAGAACGGTTTGGGCGCACGCTGCTATTCACGAACTGGCTGAGCGATCCCTTCGATCCGGATCTCCATCCTGCCAAGCTAATGCCAGCAGTTGGTCATGCGTGCGAACTGTGGATCGAGTTCGTGGGCGAACTGCCTGAGGCGCGAGAAGGAGAGGTCACCGTGTCGCACCATTGGTCGGAGCATGTGCTCTGGGCCGTCGCGGACTGGGAGGCCGAAGCCCGTGCGGCACACGACATGACAGCCAAGTTCGGGGCTATGACTATCCAGGTAGAGCCTGTTGCCGAGCTCGAGCGGTTCGCACTGCCTTCCGGGTTCTTGCCTGTGCTGATTGGTCAAGCTGCGCCATCAGTGCCTCCGTCCATAGAGCTACCACTCGTTGAGGCCCCGCTGCTCGCTATCCAGCTCCTTACGTCAGCCGAGTACGCGTTCGCGACCGAGCACGGCAACGGGGGCGGAACGCTGATCGCTGATCGCTGATCGCCTCGCCAGCGAAGGTCTCCACAACTTGGTCTTGCCGGACCCGCCATCAGTGATCTGAGAAAAGGATGGGCCTTCATGTAAATCTTGTAGAGGCATAAAGGGCCGTGATGGCTCCCATTCTCTTGAAAGATCGATCGCCACAGGTTGTGGGTGATTGTCGTCCTGTCCGGAAATACGATCGCGCTCATCATGCGGCCTGCCAATTGTAGTAGCGAAGTAGTCCACCAAGGCGTTAACGGCATTCGATTCGCCCTCCCCTGTTTTCATTCGCAGGCGAAATGACAAAGCGCCCATCGCCCCCTGATGTGGACGCTCGCTATTGTAGTGCGCGACGTACTCGCGCACCGCCAATCGCAAATGACCTTAGCCAAGCAAGATCAGCCGTTTTAGACATTCGCTCTTTATCGAAAGCACGAACCTCTCCGGGTACGCATTGAGATTTGGACTTCGCTAGGGCAGTCGCACGGGTTCGAGGCCTCCGCTACTAAGAAGTGTTCGAGTGTCGGCGGTGAAAACCGGATCTCGATCCATGATGAGATGTGTCTTGCCGTGAAGAAAACCGTCCTCCACGTCGAGCAGATTGCGTACCGCCTGCACCATCCATGCACCCGTGGGTTGATGCACGATGCCACCAATCTCGACCCGACGACTGGCCAGGTCTATGACGATTAGAACGTGGTAGCGAACGAGCCCATGCAGCGTGAGAACTTCCTCCGTGAGAAAGTCGCAGGCAGCGATTGCGCCCCAGTGGGCTCGAAGAAACTCGCTCCAAGACATTTGCCTCTTGCGGCTTGGAGCTGGATCTATGCCCTGCTCATTCAGGATGACTTTGATCGTAGTCCGCCCTGCCTTACGGCCCAGCGTCCTCAGCACGTCTCTAAGACGCGTGTATCCCTAGCCTCGCCGTTCACCTTGCGGTGCGAACGCAGGGGGGAAGGTCTGTGATGTTCATGGCCTCGATGTACGAGGATTACCAGCAGCTCGCTGACGAGCTTGCCGCCTGAGTTGGGCGTGAACTTCTCTCACTAGAAATGGGGGCTCTGAAGCCAAAGTGGCCAGATAGCTAGGCTGCGGCAATGGCCAAAGCCATGCTACGAAGGGGCGGTGAGCACCTCACCCGATCGTCGTTGGATTGTCTCCCGCCGCTTTGATCTGGCAATCCTTGCTGCCCCGCTGATTGCGTCTCTGGGGTCGCTCTTTGCGCTTGGTGTTGAAGGGCGCAGCATTCCGCTGTGGGCGTTTCTCCTGATCATCGTCTGTGCCGACGTCGCTCATGTCTGGGCGACCACATACATCACCTATCTCGATAGTGAGGTCTTTCGCCGCCGTCGTTTGCTCCTTCTATTGCCGATTCCCCTGAGCTTCCTGATTTCGTATCGGCTGCATGACCACTCACCAGAATTGTTCTGGACCCTGCTGGCGTATGTCGCCATCTATCATTTCATCCAACAGCAGTGGGGGTTCATTGCACTGTACAAGGCTAGGGGCCGTGAGAAGTCTAGCTTCGACTACTACCTTGATAAGTGGACTTTATGGGCGGGATCCCTCGGACCGGTCCTCCTATGGCACGCCTCACCAGCTCGCCAGTTCGATTGGTTCAACGCTGGCGAGAGTTTCATCGTCACAATTCCAGAGAATCTCCGCCTAGACATCGTTCTGGTCTCCGCCTTCTTCGGGTTGGTTTGGGTCTTGCGACAGGTCCAACGGTTCTCTAGCGAAAGAGATCTCAACGTAGGCAAGACTCTGTGGATGGTCTTTAGTTGGATCAGCTGGTGGGTGGGGATCAGCCTGGCGGATCATCCGCTCATCTCCGCCGCGTTCCTCAACCTCTTTCACGGAGTGCCCTTCATCGCGCTGGTCTGGCACCGCAGCAATCGAAAATGGCAAGGACAAGAAGGGGGGCCTTCACGGCTGGTCGCCTGGCTATCCCAGCGGCGCAATTGGGTCTACTTCATGGTGTGCATCATTGCCGCAGCTGCCATCGAAGAGTCTCTTTGGGACGGTATGGTATGGCGAGTCTACCTGCCTTCTCTCCTTGGTTTGGAAGCTCATTCGAGTGCCTCGCTTCTCAGTTTCTGGGTAGCTCTCCTGTCCGTGCCACAGATCGTGCACTACTACTTGGACGCTTGGATTTGGAAGCTCGATACCAACAACCCCGATCTTCCTGGGCTACTCAAGCTCGGAGGTGGGGCGCGGTGAAGTACTGATAGCTCCCCAGACTACGGGGCTATGCCTCATAGACAGTACAGAGGAAACAAGGGCTGTCTTCTTGGTGATGAGGCAGCCTACACTCTTCATGTATGCAAAGAGGGGCTGATTACACAACTTACCTCGACTTGAGCATGATCCAGACGATTCGCCCGAATGACTACGAAGCCGCTGTCATAGTCAAATCTACACCCTATTCATTTCGCGGGGTATCTTTCTCCGGCCGTCGCCGGGTGGTCTTTACAGAATTCCGGATACCCCGCATTTCTACGCAACCAAAGTTCTCCACCCGTAGTTACAGTACCACGATCCTTTTCCGTTCACGCTGTGTGAAGTCGCTGTCTTCTAAGCCCTCAGCCCCCACTTTCAGGAACTGCACCCCCTGGGCAGCCTGTGTTTGACTTAGATCTCATCGAAGCAGATGGTGACGAGCAAGAACTGTTGGTCATAGCGGAACACCCGCTTTGGACAGCGAATGAATGGGCTGCTGTTGGAGATCTGGCTATCGGAGACCTTAGTATGGGCTCGCGACGGATGCGCCAGGCATAGAGACAGCGTTATGCCTCGTTGCTAAGCCGCTAACGGCGACGGGTTCGAGTGTGTCGTCGCGGCCTGGGCCCTCCCTGCTCGTCGCCAGCGATTTTCGTGGCCTCCCCTCGCTTGCCTGTGTGGAGCCGGTACACTTGCCCGCGCGAGGCATGTTCGCATGGCTATGCGCATTGTCGTTGTTCCTCAGCCTATCGACGGCAGGCTACCGGCGTGGGCCACCGCGTTTTTGTCCCTGGCCTTTGCGTCCCTTGCGCCCCTTGCCACCACCGCTGCCGGTTCCGGAACCGGGGCCGGTGCTGGGACCGCGTCCTTTTCCCCCTCCCCGGGCTTCTCGATTGGCCTTGTAGACCTCCTGCTCGGCGTTGGTAGCGGCTTCTTCTCTTGGGGCAAAGCTTGGCGCACGTGTCACGGCAATGTGGCCGTAACGGGCTTCGAAGGGGCGCTGAATTGGCGGGGCGGCCTCTTTGATGCCGAGGAAGGGAATGCTCACGCGCCCCGCACTCGGGTGATCGACCAAGACCTCCTCTGAGCTTACCGTGAACACCGTGCCTCCGAGCAGCGAGTCGCCTGCAGATACGATTGAGGTCTTGTGCGGTGTTGTGTCCACGTGATTGAGCACTGCGGCAGCGCGACTGGCCTGATGATGAAGGTAGAGCACCTGATCAAGGGAAGCTTGCACTACCGGCTTCGTTGAGTCGGTTTTGGCGGCAGTCGGCTTCACGTCCTCCGACACTTCCGGGCCTGCAATTCCCGGAGACTGCGATGGCATGTCCTGAGTCTCTTCCTTGCCGCCCTGATAGAGGAGCAGCACTGCGACTGCGGCAGCAGCACCGAGAATCCCAATCGCCGAGTACGCACTCAACTTCATTGTGTGCAGACTACGCATGTGGGACCGTCCATAGCAAGCTCAATGTAGAGCCCACGGGGAGAAGCATGTATTCAAGATTTTTTCGATCGATATCGATGACAGTCACGCTAGCCGCCGCCGCACTAGCACCGTTCGATGCCGAAGCGAACACCAGCAATGGATCGCCAACGGGCTACGCTTGGGCCGACAATCAAGGCGCCACAGGCATGGTGATTGCTCGCTATGCAACGCTACCTGCCGCAGCGGGCGCCGGCGACGGAACCATCAACTATCCGACGGTTCCCGAAGTCTACGACTATGGCAATTTGGCAGCGACGGTACCAGTGGAGACGATCACTGCAACGGCTGTGAATGCAACCACCTGGGACATTAGTGGCAGCGTCTCAGGTGCACATGGCCAGGCAACGACGGGCGTCGAGTACACCACCGACCATGGAGTGAACTTTACGATCACAGCGGGAGGAATCGCCTTTGCAACTGGTGACACCTTCATCTTCGACATCAACGACTCTGTAAACGCATCGCTTGTTGCCGGGCATCTTAGTTACCCGATTCTTGGGACGAGCACAATCACTATTCACTCGTCGACAGCTGACTTTGATTGGTTTAATACGGACTTCTTTGGCTCAAACAATGCGGGAATTGGCATTTCAAGCACCGGATACTTGGCTGTAGGTGACGCTTTTCCGGCTGCAGGAGAGGACTATAGAGAAGCGACTTCGACAAATCGTCAACTGCCAACTGTAGCCGCCATCGCGGATGGCTCAAACGACGAGTCAATCTACCCGTTCTGGGATGCGTTGGTTGGCAAGAGTGGCTCAAGCATCAACGTCGCGTCCTTTGGTAGAGCTGGCCAGCGTATGATGGTGGTGCAGTGGTCTGATTTTGCCCATGAGAGCGACCCCACTGCGTCCTTCACCTTTTCTGTCGTCCTCTTCGAGAACCAAGATACTGTGCGCTTTCACTATCGGACCATGAGCAATGGTACCGGCACGGCGGCAGACGGCTCGTCCGCAACGATCGGCGGACAGGGGCTAGTGACCGACGACTTCTTCGGACTCAACTATGGATTTGAAGACCCGGTAGTTTCGAATGGGCTCACCATTGAAATTGGTGATGACAACGATGGCGATGGCTTGCCTCTTCGATTTGAGGGAAGCTACGGAACAAGTGACAACGACTCGACCAGCGACGACGGACTGGCTCTCGATGGAGCACAGCTACTCGCCGGTTTGAATCCCACGGTCGCGGGGGATAACCCTACGACCGATGGCGACTCAGATAACCTAATCGACATCAACGAAACCTTTCTCGGGCTTAATCCGGCTCTAGCAGACAGTGATGGCGACTTGGTCGCAGACGACGTAGAAATCACAGCAGGCACAGATCCACTCAAGCCCGATAGTGACGGAGATGGCCTAGATGACGGTGTCGAGGACGCAAACCAAGATGGCGTTGTAGACCCAACTGAGACAGACCCCACCGATTGGGACTCTGACGATGACGGAACCTCCGATGGCTTTGAGGTGCAAGTGACCACAGACCCACTCGACGCAAATGTCTCTCGGTTCACGCCCGTTGCCGAATTCTCAGATCCAGGTAGCCAGATCACACAGGAAGCAGCACTCGACTCCAAGGGGAATTTACACGTTGTCAGCTATTCTTCCGCTAGCGGTAGCAACCAAGCGCCCGACAATCTCTACGTGGGCCTCTACACCGACGATGGAGGCAGCTATGACTTGAGCGTGGACATGACTGTGCTCACAAGTCACATCGGCTACGATGATCGGCAGCCAACTCTTGTGACAGTGCCCCAGGCCGGCGCTATGGATAAGACCCTTGTTTTCAATGGCACCAAGCAAGGGCACGCTTTCC